>JAUWBK010000048.1 GCA_030605045.1 Dehalococcoidia bacterium | reverse complement strand
CGAAACCCAGACGGAGGCGCTCAATGCCGCCACGGGCTGGAACATGAGCTTGGAAGAAGTCAGGAAGGTAGGCAGACGTATCGTCAACATGATGCGACTCTACAACCTCAAAGTAGGGTTGACACCAGATTTGGAGAAACCTTCCTCCAGATATTGCTCTCAGTCGGTTGATGGCCCGAATAAGGACAAACCGATTGCCCCTCACTGGGAAAAGATGCTGGACAAGTATTACCAGTTGATGGGCTGGGACCGGAAAACGGGAATGCCCTTACCCGAGACGCTGAAAGAACTCGGTCTTGAAGACCTGGTAAAATAACCAAAAATTAGAGTAAAGGAGAAGAATAGCAGAATGAGGATTGATCCAGAAGTATGTATCGCTTGTGAGGTATGCGTTCCTTATTGTCCAATGGAAGCAATCACCATGAAGGATGACGTTGCCGTAATCGACGAAGATGAATGCGTGGACTGTGCCGTCTGCCTGAAGTCCGGGGTTTGCCCTGTGGACTGCATCATCTTTGAGCCGGCCCCCTGGCCTCGTTCTTTACGCACCACTTTCTCCGACCCAAGAACCGAGCATAAGGAGACGAAAATCGCCGGGCGTGGGACGGAGGAAATGAAAACCAACGATGTTACTGGCAGATTCAAGCGGGGATGGGTTGGCATGGGCTGTGAATTTGGCCGACCGGGAATTGGCACCCGTTTCCGCGATGTGGATAAAGTGGCACAGGTGCTGGCGAAACAGGGAGCAGAATTCGAGCCCAAGAACCCGGTTACTATCCTAATGGAAGATAAGAAGGCCGGTAAACTTAGGAAGGATGTGCTCAACGAAAAGGTGCTCTCCGCCATAATTGAGTGTATATTCCCCATTGAGAAATTCAAGGACATTATCGACGCGTTGAAAGAGGTAGCTAAACAGGTTGATACCGTATTCAGTGTTGAGGTTATCAACCGGGCTGACCCTGACGGGTCATATCCGTTGCGAAAGCTACTGGATGAGACGGGTATCCCCTGCTATATAAATGGAAAACAGAACGTTGGTTTGGGCCGACCCCTTGCCAATGTTTAAGGAGGAAGGTTAATGACGCACAGTTTACATCGCCGTGGAACTGCCGAGAGTCTAAGTGGAGACTATGTAATGTTAACACTACCAGCCATTGGCATCAACGACGATGGCCACGACCCAAAATTACAGGAATTCCTGCGTATTGCCTTACGCCATGACCCCGTCAACATAGGTGCCATATCTCTGGGAAATATGTATAGCCACAAAGCGGAAGACGTGGTCAACGCTGCCCATGGGATTGTCCATGCCGTATTTGTGAATAAAGAGGTGGTGACCGAGGTCCTCAAAGAGCTTGAGGAAGCAGACCTGGGAATGTCAGTGGTGGTGAGCGGCATTTTTGAGAACGTTGACGCATGTATCGAGAAAGCCGGGCTAAAACATCATACGGCTAATTTCTCGCTGGGGATATGGGGTAGGACAGAAAAGCTGCCCAGCGATAATATACTTGAAGTTGCTACTATGTGTGGCCACGCCATGGTCTCCGCTAACCTAATCAAGACCATGGTAGAAGAAATAAAAGCCGGGGCCAAGACTCCGGAAGAGGCAGCTAAAGTTTTGGCGCCGCAATGTGCTTGTGGCATATTCAATCCCGACCGAGCAGCTAAGTTGTTGGCCGCCATGGCTAATAAGTAGAAAATTAGGGCTCCCAGAGGGGTTAATTCGTCAGATTCAGACACACCCATTGGTATAATCGGTAGTGTTACGTTGGCTTGGGTTTGTCCTTTGCCAATATGAAATTGTTGCAAAATCCCAAAAAAGAGGAGGTAGGTTTATAGTAAATAGAGTAAGATAACGCTAAAATAAAAGAAGTAATTCTAATCAAAAGGGGGGGATTTAATTGAGAATAACTGAAGATTGTATTGCTTGTGACGTTTGTATCCCTTATTGCCCGGTCAAGGCCATTAGCATGGGTGATGACATTGCCCAAATTAACGATGACGAGTGTGTCGAGTGTGGTGTCTGTTTCCGCTCCGGCGTTTGCCCCACGGACGCCTTTCAAGAGACTCCTCTGGAATGGCCGCGTATTATCCGAAAAGTCCTGTCCGACCCCCTTGTGGAAAGTCCGGATACACGTGTCCCGGGGCGGGGAACTGAAGAAGTGAAGACTAACGAGGTCTCCGGCCGAATTAAGCTGGGTTGGGCTGGTATAGCAATTGAGTTAGGCCGCCCCGGTGTTGGCACCCGCTTTACTGATGTGCAGAAGGTAACTATGGCCATGGCTGCAATGGGGGGCGTGTTTGAGCATGAAAACCCGGTGACCTTCTGGATAACTGACCAAAAGACCGGGAAGCTGAGAGAGGACATCTTAAACGAGAAATCACTGTCCGCCATCGTTGAGGTCGCTTTCCCGATTGACAAGCTAAAGGCAGCCATACAGAAGCTACAGGAAGTATCCAAGCAATTGGACACGGTTTGCAGCGTTGTCACCGCCGTTAAGGTATCACCAGATGGCTCGTTTTCCACAGACAAGATATTTAAAGAGCTGGGCCTTACCCCCTACCCTAACAGCAAGAACAATGTTGGTCTGGGGCGACCGCTGTTCAAATTTGAGGAGGTATCATAATGACGCATACGCTTCATCGTCAGGGAACTAGAGAAAGTCTAAGCCGTGACTATCCACTGGTAGCGGTGATGGCTCACGGCATCAACGATAAGGGAGGTGGTCCCAAACTGGGGAAATTTCTCGAAATCTGCTGGCGTCATGGTCCGGTCAACCTGGGCGATATGAAACAAGGTAGCGTCTTCACCTATAATGCCGAGAAGATCTACAAGAATGTCTCGGATACCACCATCGTGGAGTGCGTTTTTGATGACCTGAACAAGGTGGAAGCGGTGCTTCGTGACCTGAAAAAGGAAGACCTGGGCGTACCGGTGGTAGTCAGCGGCCTTACCGACAAGGTAAGGGAGTGCTGCCAAAAAGCGGGGCTGGAAATTCACACCGTGGCGCAATCTCTGGGAGTTTGGGGAGATACTTCACGCCTGCCCAGCAAAGATATCTTAGAGATTACCACGATGTGCGGGCATGCCATGGTATCCTCTAGTTTAATCGAAATGATGATTGAAGATATCAAGAAAGGGACAATCACCCCCGAGAAGGCTGCCGAGAAACTAGCCAAGCCATGCGAGTGCGGGATATTTAATCCGACGCGTGCCGCGGAGCTATTGGCAAAAGCAGCCGCGAAGTAGCGCCGGGGCACTGTTTGCAAAAAAGACCGGTGAGATTTTCACAGCGATAATCACAGGCATTAGGCGGGGGTAGCAATGCCCCCGCCTTTTTTAAATCCAGTGACACAATTACGACAAGACCCTGGCCTCAGGAAGGCTCGGCTTGTGTTGATACCTGCTTGACAGAATCCTCAACCCCCACAATATAATAAATCGAGGAGTTTTAGCTTACCATGATGAAGACGGAAATTGAGCTTCCCTGCGGGGAGTGCCTTTTAACAGCTTGGCTACCAACAAAGAACATCGCCTGCATTCTAACCAGAGAGGAAGCCAAGGGTCTGGCCAACGAATGGGAAGCCATAATTAATAGTCTGAGAGCGCCAATAGATTGTCCTCCCCTTCGCGATTGTGTCAAGCCAAATGAAAAGGTTGTGGTCATCGTTACTGATAATACCAGGCCGTGCCCCGATGATAGGCTACTGCCCCCGATACTGGCCGAGCTAGAAGCCAAAGTACCACGTGAGAATATCACCATAATAGTTGCCCTCGGGTTACACCCACCACTGGATAAGCAAGAGTTAGTCAAAAAGCTGGGTCGAGACATCGTGGAAAAGTACAACGTTGTAAATCACGACGTGAACCAAACAGTATACATCGGCACAACATCCAGAGGTACTCCGGTGGATATCAATACTAAGGTCATCGAGGCAGATTTCAGGCTAAGCACCGGGTTTATCGAGCCTCACTTTTTTGCCGGTTTCTCCGGTGGCAGAAAAAGCATCGCTCCCGGAGTATTTAGTGTCAGGTCAGCCTACCATAACCATGGCTATCAAATGATAGAGCACCCGCGCGCTCGGGCCGGGATTCTTAAAGGGAATCCAATTCATGAGGACTTGGTGGAACAGGCAAGGATGGCGAAACTTAATTTCATCGTTAACGTGCTGCTAAATAAGCAGCGAGAAATTACCCATGTCGTCGCCGGGGATCCGGTAAAGGCGCACGAAAAAGGATGTCAGATAGAGCGAGACGTTGCCGGGGTTAAAGTGGCGCATAAGGTGGATATTACTATTACCACCAATAGCGGGGCGCCGCTGGACCTGGATTTGTATCAGTCCTGTAAGGGAATAGACACCGCCGCCCAGATAACCCGCGATGGAGGCATCATAATAATAGCTTCAGCCTGTAACGCCGGTGTTGGTCCAGAGGCATTCAGGGAGTTGCACGCCTCGGTCAGTTCCCCCAAGGAAGTCCTGCAAAAGATAAGGCGTGAAGAGCCAATCGGCGTCCAATGGGAAAATCAAATCCTAGCCCGCACTCAGTTGAAGAACGACATTTACCTGGTGTCAGGCCTGGAAGATAGCGTGGTCAGAGAGATGATGATGACGCCAATCAGCACCATAGAGGAAGGTTTGGCAAAAGCGTTTGAAGTCCTAGGAGATTACGCCGAAATCGCAGTAATTCCAGAAGGGCCATTGGTTCTTCCTCTGCTGAAAGACTAAAGTAAACAGTTTTTCCCAGATTGAATGAGCTTCTCCTAACTACCAAACTGGTCGCTGCTCAGGCCGCCCTGGAACAAAAAGCAAGCCAAGCTTCCGCAACGGTGGAAAGCCCAGCAAAGAAAAAAGGTAACGTGTCCCAAGCTTAGGGACGAGCATGTTACCTTGACGCCCTATGGCCTCTATGCTATATTGGAGTTTGAATTGTCTCGGAAAGAATTTGAATAAGGAATAAAAATGGGCAAAATGCCAGTAACCGAAGCCATGGTCAAGATAATGGAAGATGAAGGGGTAGAGGTTATTTTCGGTATCCCGGGAGCAGGAATATTACCTTTTTACAGCGCTTTAAGAAAGTCCACCAAGATAAAACACTATCTAGCACGTCACGAAGAAGGTGCTTCACATGCCGCTGATGGTTATGCCAGGGCCAGTGGCAAAGTGGGTATCTGTGTAGGGACCTCAGGTCCAGCCGGGACCAATATGGTAACCGGACTCTACGCAGCGCAAGTGGATTCGATTCCCATAATTGCCATTACCGGACAGTCAGTAACCGCCCAGCTCGGGAAAGAAGCTTTCCAAGCTGTAGATATCACCGAGATTGTTAAGCCGATAACTAAGAAGAGTTATTGCGTCAAAGAGGCAAACCAACTTCCCCGTATCACTAGAGAAGCTTTTCGCATCGCTAAAGAGGAGCGTCCCGGCCCAGTGTTAATTGACCTTCCCCTGGATGTTCAGCGGCGTGAAATTGAATACCACCCCAGTATTGATTCACCTCTGGAGATTCCGAAACCGGCACCTGAGACCCGTAAAATCAGAAGAGCCCTAGAAATGCTACTGGAGGCGGAAAAACCCTTAGTGCTCCTGGGAGGAGGGGTAATAATTGCCAACGCCTGCCGTGAGTTCGTTGAGCTGGCGGAGTATCTTTCTACACCCATAGTTACTTCCCTTATGGGTAAGAGCGGCATTGCCGCTGACCACCCTCTCTATGCCGGGCAAGTGGGAACTTCCTGCAACACACCATATGGCAATAAAATTTTCCTCGAATCAGATTTAGTATTGGGAGTCGGCTGCCGTTTCTCCGACCGACATACCGGCGCATTGGATGTCTACACCAACAACAGAAAATTCATTCATATCGATACTGAGCCTACTCAAATCGGTCGTATTATTCCTGCCGACTTAGGTATTGTCGCTGATGCCAAACTTGCCTTGCAGGCATTACTGGCAATGGCAAAAGAGATGACCCCACCAAGGGAGCCAACGGAACGAGTCAATGCCATACCCGAAATGCGTTTAAATTACCAGCGCCGACTGGATTTTGACCAGATTCCAATTAAACCGCAGCGGGTATACAAGGAAATAAATGAGTTCTTCGATGAAGAAACAGTATTTGTCACCTGCATCGGTCTTAATCAAATCTGGTCATCCCAATTCCAGAGGATATTCAAGCCCCGCCACTACCTCATACCCGGTGGTGCTGGACCCTTGGGTTGGGACTTGCCGGCAGCGATAGGTGCCAAGGTTGCCCGGCCAGAGAAAACGGTAGTTGACATCGTCGGTGATTATGGCTTGGGATTCTGTGGTCAGGAAATGGCGGTGGCCGTAATGTATCACATCCCGATTATTGTCATTGTCATTAACAACGGCTATCTCAGTCTCATTCGCCAGCAGGAGAAATACCTCTACGATATGAATTTTGAGGTTACTACCTGGTATGAGGGAATGTGTGTGGACTTTGTCAAGTTTGCCGAGGCCTATGGTGCCTATGGGCAACGAGTTGAGGAACCCGCGGAAATCAAACCGGCGCTAAAGAGAGCCGTAGAAGCCAATTGGCCAGCAATTATTGAAGTTATCGTGGACAGGGAAACCGATGCTTCGATGGGACCAAGCCTGGATAAGATTGTCGAGTATGAACCACTGCCAACCGAGGTTTTAACGAAAGTCTGAAAGGAGTAACCATTATGAAAGATAGTTTACACTCTTATATGAAAGTAGGTATTGTCCAAATTATGGCTTTCCCGGATATTAGCCCTCTTGATGGCATCAGGAAGATTGCTGAAGACGAATTTTTTGGTGCCATCGAGATTGCCTCTATTCCCGATGACATTAGAGCTGAGGTCGATAAGATACTGCGGGCGAGTAAGTTAGTCGTTGGCTATGTCGGTCAAGCTGCACTCCTCGGCCAGAAGCTGGACCTTAATAGTCCAATTCCTCAGCAACGTGAAGCCGCCATATCTCAAATGAAATCTGGCGTGGATGAGGCTTACTCCTTTGGTGCCAAGCGACTGGCGGTTCTCAGTGGACCGGCACCGGCGAGGGCTAAGTATGAGCAGGCAAAGGAACTTCTGGTTGATTCACTGAGTCAGCTATGTGGTTATGCCCAGAGCAAAGGTGACCTTGGTATCACTCTGGAAATCTTCGACCGGGACATAGATAAAAAATGTCTCATTGGGCCAACCGAAGAAGGCGTGCAGGTCGCCAAAGAAGTGCGACGGCGTTACCCTAACTTTGGTTTAATGATTGACCTGAGTCACCTGCCCTTGCTGAAAGAGACGGCTGACCATGCCATAAAAACAGCCAAAGACTATTTGGTTCATATCCACATCGGCAACTGCATACTGAAAGATAAAAACCACCCTGCCTACGGAGACAAACACCCGCCATTTGGAATTGCCGCAGGTGAAAACAATGTCGAAGAAGTAAAGCTGTTCTTAAAGGCCCTCATGGATATCGGGTATATTGGCGAGGGGAAACAGAACGTAGTCGCTTTTGAGGTTAAGCCGCTTAGTGGTGACAGTTCCGAAGTAGTGGTGGCTAATGCCAAGCGCACCCTTCTTGAGGCGTGGGCCAGGCTGTAGTGGACTGGTACCAAGACACCTCTTGGTGAACTTCAACAATGCTAACTATTCCCCTGAATGGGCTTAGTCGCGCGTAGGAATGAGGAGGAATAGAACTTGATCGAACGAAGCTTTATCAAGGAACTAACTAAGATAGTCGGGCGTGAAAACGTCTTGTCCGATATGAAAGACCTGATCGCCTATTCTTACGATGCCACCCCGAGACAGGAGATGCCGGATGTCATTGTCTTTCCCCACAGCACGACTGAAGTCTCGGCGTTAATGAAGACAGCTCATCGGGAAAAGATACCGGTCGTGCCCCGTGGTGCCGGTACCAATCTATCTGG
>JAUWBK010000044.1 GCA_030605045.1 Dehalococcoidia bacterium | reverse complement strand
GCTTTTCTATTGTCAAAGCCACACGGGTTTATCAGTGAGAATTGGGCTAAATCGATGTTGACATTGAGGGCAAAGCCGTGCATGGTGATCCATTTTCTGATGCTGAGTCCGATGGCGGCGATCTCTTCATCTCTTACCCAGACTCCAGCGTGACTGCTATCTTGGCAGGACTTGATGTAAAAGTCCTTCAGCGTTCTGATAAGCACCTCCTCGAGGTTGTGAAGGTATTGGTGGGCATCTCTCCCTCGCTCCCTCAGGTCAAAAATGGGGTAACCAACTATTTGACCGGGGCCATGGTAGGTGACATCACCTCCCCGGTCGACAAAGACCAAAGAAACCCCCTCCTTGGCGAGTTGTGCCGGAGAAGCCAGGACGTTTTCCAGCTTACCCGATTTGCCAATGGTAATGGTGGGTGGATGCTCCAGAAGAAGAAGTGTATCGGCTATCCGACCATCCAGTCTCTCATCGAGAAGCTTTCGCTGCAGATGGTAAGCGTCATCATATTTAATTAGTCCAAGCTGGTAAACAACGCACCGCATCCTTTTATCCTAACTCACTACCTCTTTTTGGATAGGAAATGTATCGTTTCACCGGTAACATCCAGCGCCGCCTCCCGAAGTGCCTCAGATAGGGTAGGGTGGGCGTGGATGGTGGCGGTGATTTCCTGTGGGCTAGCTTCTAACTTCATCGCCAGAGTGGCTTCGGCGATGAGTTCGGTAGCTCTTGGTCCGATGATGTGGACGCCCAATATCTGACCATACTTTGTCTCGGTGATTATCTTGACTAAACCTCTCCTCTCGCCCAGAATGGCAGCCATGCCATTGGCAGAGAAGGGGAATTTTCCAACTTGTATCTGGTATCCCTGGGCAGTTGCCTCTTCTTCGGTGAGACCGACGCCGGCTAATTCCGGCAAAGTGAAGGTGCATCTTGGAACTGCCTGATAATCAATGCTTGACTTTCTGCCCAGAGCATTCTCGACGGCGATTACCCCCTCTTCCATGGCCACATAGGCGAGCATTATGCCACCAATGGCATCACCAGCGGCATAAATATTGGGCACATTGGTCTCCATACGCTCGTTCACTTGAATTGCGCCTTTATCGGTCGCCACGCCAGCTTCATTGAAGCCAAGCTCATTTATATTTGGACAGTAACCCACGGCAATGGCGACCACCTCTGCCTCTAATTTCTTTTCCGTAGCACCATCCGAAATGGTAACCGATTTTCCTCCCTCGCTATCTTCAATGCTACTGACCTTCGTCCCCTCGTATAACTGAATCCCGTCTTCTTTGAGGGCACGCCCCAGGACGGAGGTTAACTCGGCATCTTCCAAGGGAAGGATATGGGACAACATCTCCACGATGCTTACTTTACAGCCGAGCTTAGCCAGAATAGTGGCCATCTCTACTCCGATGACACCGCCGCCAATCATCAGCAGGCTCTTCGGAATATAGTCTAGGTCGAGGATACTTTCCGCATTGATTATCCCTGAGGTGCTGTCCGCGCCGGGAATTGGCAGTCTTATTGGTTTACCGCCCGTAGCCAGAATAATCTTTTTTGCCTGAATCGTCTGCTTCTGTTCCTGTCCGGTATCTATTTCTACTTGCCTTGATGGGGTCAGCTTGGCTCGTCCTTTGATAACTTCAACTTTATTCCCGACCAAAAGGCTCTGCACACCGGCGACAAGCGTTGATACTACTTTGTTCTTATTAGCCTGCATTTTAGCTAGGTTAATGCTGACATCCGTTGCCTTTATGCCATATTGCTCGGCATTTTTTATTGAGTGGAAGAGTTCCACGCTATGCAGCAGGGATTTTGAAGGAATACATCCCCGATTGAGGCAAGTCCCCCCGAGAGTATCCTTTTCAATTAGGGTGACCTTACCGCCAAGCTGTGCCGCCCTTATCGCGGCGACATAGCCCGCTGGCCCACCACCAATGATGACAATATCTTTTTCTTCCATGTCACACCTCAATTTTTGAACTAACGGAATACAGGTTGCTTCCAGCTTGATTAGCTCTGCGGGGCTAAATCATCCAGCGCTTTTTGCACGAGTTGCAAGTAGGCTAGCGATGGCCCACCGCCCATCTGCACTGCCACCCAGCCGGCTTCCATGACTTCTTCTTTAGTCGCTCCGTGAGCTAGGGCACTTTTAACGTTGGCGGCGATACACCAGTGGCAATGGGAGTTAACGGCGATACCTATCGCAATGAGATACTTGTATTTTGCGTCCAGTGCACCTGATGCTTTCGTCACTTCTGATAGAGTGGCGAAGGCTGACCTCTGTTTGGGCCATTCTTTCTGAAATCTTACCACGTTTGACTCAAATTCCTTGACCACGTCTTTCATATTTTCCATTTCAATGCCTCCGTCGTCTAAAATTTTCAGGCTAGTAGAAGGGTCGGTTTTTCCAGGGCGCTAATCAGGCTTGACATAAATTTGGCCGCTACTGCGCCATCGATTACTCTGTGGTCATAAGTTAAACTGTAGGTCATAATCGGCCGGATTACAATTTGTCCATCCCGAACCACTGCTCTTTCGGTAATGCCCCCGACTCTCAGGATTGCCGACTCCGGCTGATTGATGATTGCCGTCTCGAAAGTCCAGCCGCCACCCAGCGCCCCTAAGTTGGTTAAGGTAAAAGTGCCCCCGGTGACGTCATCAGGCGTCAATTTTCTTTCTCTTGCCTTCTCCGTTAATGCCTTTACCGTCTGGCTTATCTCGACGAGAGATTTCTGGTCGGCATTCCTGACCACCGGGACAATTAGCCCTTCATCCAGAGCGACGGCAACACCAACATTGATATCTTCCCAGACTTTGATCTCATTATCGATAATGCTGGAATTGATTATCGGGTGGTCTCTGAGTACCCGGGCGATGACGAAGACGAAAATGCCGGTGTAGGTGATTCGGGCACCGATAACATTTTCCTGACCGAGGAAATCATTTCTCAGCTTCACCATCTCGGTCATATCTATCTCACCCATCGTGGTGAGTTGGGCGGCTACGGAGAGGCTCCGGTGCATATGCTCAGCGATGGCTCCCCTCATCCCCTTAAGGGGGAGGGTAGTCTTCACTCTTCTGTCTGCGGAAACCTCTACCGGGGACGGTGCTGCCTCTTTGGCGGCAACTGCCTTTTCAATATCCTCTCGGGTAATCCTGCCGCCGGGTCCGGTGCCAGTTATCTTGCTGATATCAATGACGTGTTCTTCAGCCAGCTTTCGAGCAACTGGTGAGATTCGTATCCGTTCCTCACCTCTCCCGACGGTGACTGTCTCTTTTGACGGTGCAGGCTCAACCTTCGGAGCCTCCGCTACCTCGGCAGCTTTAGCGGGCATTTCCTCTAGCGGTTGTTTCTGTAGGGCTTCTAGCTCTTCTTTCGTTTCCGCGAGCAAACCTATCACCTTGCCCGCTGACGCCGTATCACCCTCCTTCAGCAGGATATGGACAAAGCCGGCCGCTGGAGATTCTACGTCAGACCTGACCTTTTCCGTCTCAATTACTACCACCACCTGTCGTTCTTCCACCCACTCCCCCTCCTTAATCTGCCATTCAATAATAGTGGCATCTGCCACCGCCATGCCGATACGTGGTATCTTTATTTCGGCAGCCATTTTTCTCCTCTCAACTCTAGTTTCTGAAAAAGCCCTTTTTCACCGCTTCCCTGATAGTTCTCTCTATGTTAACCACCGGTGGTCCGTCGCTTTGCAGTCTAACCTTTACCCGGTCAGAATCCTTTACCGTGATTTCCCTTTCACCATCCAGGGCAATGACCGAGGGCTTGTGAGCTACCTCGACCTCTTCGCCGGGCGCTAATATTTTCCATTCCTTAATGCCTACTTCACTGATGATACCGGGAAGCACCGCTGCCTTTACTTTTAGCTTTCCGTTCCCTAGCTTTAGATGCATGCCGTGTTCATCGTCAGGCCCCAAGGGATATAAATTCCCGCCGATACAGGTCAAGCCCATATTGGTTGGCTCGGCTCTGGTGCAGATAATCTGTTTCACCTCGGGTAATTCCCAGATGGCCCTGGCGCCGATGAAGAGCTGGTTTAAAACTACCGCATCAATCAAAGCCATGTCAATTTCGATGTCATTCTTGATGATAACCAGTCTCTTATGAGTTCTTATCGTATCTCTATCATCAACCAGTTTTTGGGCGATAATCCCGGCCGCAATCCCGGCGGAAGTGGACTCAACCATCACGGGAAAGACATTGTTGGTGCCGGTGGATATCGGGACTAAGGGGATAGTCCGGTTACTTTTGGCTACGTCCCGGTTGGTTCCGTCCCCGCCCAGGGTGACGATACACCCTACGCCAAGCTTGCCCATTAGTTCCGCCGCTAGGGTAGAGTCTTCATGCGTATAGGTTACTGCCATGTCCATTATCGAGACCTTAGCTCTAATGCGCTCTCTCCCTATCCCGTCCAAAGCCCTTTGCCCCAGGAAATAGTAATCAGGCATGATTAAAATCTCATCGACACCGGTGGCATCAACGCCCAAGATTATCCTTCTTAGTTGATTGGTCTTCTCGTTGTTGTCCATAATGCTGGCATAGGCTACCAGCCGTCTGATGTCTTTTCCTGAGGCTGGATTGGCGATAATCCCTACCTTGCTCACTTGAACAACCTTGTCAAACTATCGTAATTATTAACTCTTGCCTTCAAAGTCAGCTACCTGTCGGTAAAATAGATGTTTTTACCCGTTGCCGATAGTGGAATGCCAACGACAAGGTCAGCATCCATAAGCTTCAGTTTCCGGGCGGCGGCGCTGATTGAGTACATCATGCGGTTATCAACGTTGTAATCACTGGCGGCTTTCACTGCCGAGCCAAGCGCAATGCCCAAATCAATACCCTGGAAAAGGCACATGGGTCCTCTGGCATCCCCGGTATCTATTTTCTTTGCCTTGAGTATTGCCTGGCAATTATGGCCGCAAGCGCCGCAATTAAGAGGCTGTTCAATTTTTTTGGGCTCACCGGTAACCCCAATCAATAATACGGCCATAGATTTTCTGACATCTTCGGCATTTCGCTTAAAGAACCAGCTATTAGGGTCATCCTCGGGTCTTTCCTCCATTATTTTTGCCAGTCTCTCCAGTTCATCATCACCATGTAAGATGAGCGTCTTTATCGAGTCCTGTCCCCTGCCTTTGGGGGCAGTTCGGGCACTGACCGCCATCAATCTGGCTACCTCGAGTACTGCTTCTCTCTCTGCTTCTGCTGAATTTATCCGTGCCATCATTCGCCTCCTTTCCACCTATTCTAACCATGTTGGGATATTATCTCATTTGCTGCCTTGGTTGAGTCCGCTACATCAACCCCTATCAGCAGTCAGTTCCGTGGCCACGGTTCATTCGTCCCAATTATCTATATCAGCGATTGCCTGGCAGAGGACATTCACGGCACGCTCGGCATTGCTCAAGTCCGCTACTTCATTGGGTGAATGGCCGTATCTTCTTGCCACTAACATAATCGTTGAGTCCATTTCCGGGTTTTCTTCGTAAGCGATGCTATGGTCGGAAAATGTCCTGGTGGCTACGTCTAAATGAAATGAGACGTTCAGCTTCCTGAATCCATTTAAGCAGCATAGCATTGCTCCTTTTCGTGTGTCAAACCTGCGAATTGCTTCGTTCCGTTCCAAAGTTGGTTATCTTTTTATTGGCTATTTCGTTTGTGCTATACTTTGGATTGAAGCCAGCGTAGCTCAGGGGTAGAGCAGCGGTTTCGTAAACCGCTGGTCGTCAGTTCGAATCTGACCGCTGGCTCGGTGGTTTTAGATGGGGGAAGCCAATGGCCAGGTTAATCTTCGGGACGGCTGGGGTTCCGCGCAGCGCGGTGAATAAGTCCACCGTGGGTGGCATTGAGCGTATTGCCGAGCTTGGGCTGGACTGTATGGAGATAGAATTCGTTCAGGGAGTGAGGATGGGGGAGGGGGGTGCTCGTCTGGTTGCTGAGGTGGCCACTAAGAAAGGGGTCAAACTATCGGCCCATGCACCATACTTCATCAATCTTAACGCCCACGAGCTGGAAAAGATAAGAGCTAGTCAGGATCGGATTCTGCAGACGGCCCGTATTGCCTTACTATGTAACGCCGAGAGCATAGTATTCCATCCCGCTTTTTATCTCGGCGACCCACCGGAAAAAGCCTACAACACGGTAAAGAAACACTTGGAAGAAGTACTGAACCAGCTTAAGCGGGAAAATAATCGGGTGTGGGTAAGACTAGAGGTTTCCGGTAAAGGCAGTCAGTTTGGCACTATAGAAGAAGTGCTCAACCTTAGCACTGAGCTTGAAGGAATCGCTCCCTGTATTGACTTCGCTCACTGGCATGCTCGGACGGGAAAGTTCAATTCCTACCCTGAGTTTGCCGCGATTTTGCTCCAAATCAGAGAGCATTTAGGCAGCTCTGCTCTAGAAAATATGCATATCCATGTTTCCGGCATTAGTTATGGTAAAAAGGGAGAATTAAATCACCTAAACCTGGAAGAATCAGACTTCCACTATACGGAACTGCTTAGTGCGCTAAAAGATTATGACGCTAAGGGAATGATTATCTGTGAAAGTCCCAATCTGGAACAGGATGCTCTACTTCTGCAAACCACCTATAATAGCTTCTAAATTATTCCTGTTTCCCCATTTATGGCTACTATGGTATAATAAAGTGGACTAATCTGGTAGTTAGTATTTGAGGTGAAGAGTGAAACCGAGTTGGAAACGTACTAGTTTCATCTATATCGCCATTCTACTGGTGGCGGGGATTCTCTTGTTCAATCTTCTAGGCTCGGCGGATAAGCCTGAGGAAGTCCCCTTAAGTCAAGTGATAACTATGTCACAGAATAAGGAGATAGCCGAGATTAAGGTAGAAGAGGATGTGCTCCTCATCACTACCGTTGATGAAACCAAGCTAAAAGCCTTTAAGGAAAGCAACGCCACTATCTATGAGATTGAAGGGCTTGACTTAGAAGGGGTAGTCGTTGACATAAAGGGGTCAGGGATTAACTGGGGAGGCCTGATGCTTAATTTCTTGCCCCTTTTAATCTTTGGTGGCTTGCTGTTCTTCCTCTTCCGTCAGGCACGCGGAGCTAATAGCCAGGCAATGAGTTTTGGTCGCAGCCGAGCCCGACTTTTCCCGGCAAATCGGCCTACGGTAACTTTTGATGATGTCGCTGGGGTGGAGGAAGCTAAGCAAGATTTGCGAGAAGTAGTCGATTTTCTCAAGGCACGTGAGAAGTTCCAGAGTCTTGGCGCGCGCATTCCGAGAGGAGTTTTGCTCATCGGTCCACCAGGTACCGGCAAGACGCTAATGGCTCGGGCAATCGCTGGTGAAGCTGATGTACCTTTCTTTTCCATCAGTGGTAGCGAATTTGTTGAGATGTTTGTCGGCGTTGGTGCCTCTAGAGTACGTGACCTCTTTGACCAGGCTAAGCGCAATGCGCCCTGCATTATCTTTATTGATGAGATTGATGCCGTCGGGCGTCAACGTGGCTCCGGGCTGGGTGGCAGTCATGATGAGCGGGAGCAAACACTCAATCAGATTCTGGTGGAGATGGATGGTTTTGACACCAGTACCAGCGTCATTGTTCTGGCGGCAACTAACCGGCCGGATATACTTGACCCGGCACTGCTACGCCCTGGCCGTTTTGACCGGCGGGTAATCTTAGACCAACCGGATATTGTCGGTCGACTCGCCATTCTTAAAGTTCATACCAATGGTAAACCACTGGATAAGTCGGTTGATTTGGAAGTGCTGGCTAAGGGGACGGTCGGGTTTAGCGGTGCTGACTTGGCTAACCTGGTCAATGAGGCAGCCATTCTGGCCGCCCGACGTAACAAAGAAGCCGTCGGAATGCAGGAGTTTGATGAGTCTGTCGACCGGGTGATTGCCGGACCCGAGAGAAAGAGCCGCAAGATAAGTCCTAAGGAAAAAGAAATTACCGCCTATCATGAAGCCGGACATGCTTTGGTAGCTCGGATGCTGCCCAATGCTGACCCGGTACATAAAATCTCGATAGTGGCGCGTGGCATGTCGCTTGGTCACACTCGCCAATTGCCCATCGAAGACCGGTACCTTATGACACGGGCTCAGTTCAAGGATATGTTAGCTACTCTTCTTGGCGGGCATACTGCGGAAGAATTAATCTTTCACGAAATGACCACCGGGGCTCAAAGTGATATTGAACAAGCCACCAAGATAGCTCGGGCGATGGTAACCA
>JAUWBK010000100.1 GCA_030605045.1 Dehalococcoidia bacterium | reverse complement strand
TCTGGCTTTACAATCGCAACAAAATGCTTGAGGCAGCCACCAACGGTCGCTTTATCATTGAGTCTCATCCGACTGGCGCGATTATGCACGGCAAAGAGGCCTTTGATGCCACCAATGACGGCACCATTGACGCGCTTAACTCAACTATGCACACCTGGATTGGCAAAATACCCGCTTCCCCGCTGTTCGCCGCTCGCCCAATGGGATTTACCTCCACACAAATGGTGGCATGGCTTGAGCACGCTGGTGGGCTGGATTACATGTACGAGGTACTTGAGCCCTTCAACTTCGGCTACACCGGCTATACTTATGTCAGCACCCCGGAAGACTTCTGCTGGTCCAACGTTGATATGACCACACTGGAAGCCTGGAGAGGGGTAAAATTCCGCTGCAAGGGGTTCTGGGCTGAAGTTTTGCAGGACGAGAGAGTTGGCGCTTCGGTGACCACCATCGCCGGTGCCGAGCTTTACGCGGCAGGCGAGAAGGGCATTCTGGACGCCTTCGAGTATTCCAATGCGGCCACCGATATCGCCCTAGGCTTCTACGAAATCATGAAGTACCTTATGGTTCCGGGGATACATCAGCCGTCCACGGTAATCTGGGAGGCGGTCAATGACAAGTCATGGGCAGCCCTGCCGGACGACCTTAAGGTAATCTACGATGCGGTCAACCACGCCATCGCGATTCAGGCATACACCGACCTGGTAATTGCAGACGCCGCGGCGTTCGCGAAGTTTGCGGCAATGCCGGATCTGGAGATTGTTGTTCTCCCGGATAAGCTGCAAGGGCAATTCTACGCAATAGCTGATGACCTCTACAACAAGAAGAGCGCTGAAGACCCGTTCTTCGCCGAGGTGTACCAGAGCCAGGAGGAGTTCAAGAAAACGTGGAAGCTCTTTGAACAGTACCAGTCGCCCAAACTCTAGCTAGGTTATGCTCCGACGCTCACCCCCGCCGAACTCCGATTTGGGATGGGGTGGGGGTGAGTGTAAATGTAAATGGGATGGTTTGTCATGGCTGTTCTGGAACGTATTTTAAAAGGCATTGACTTTGTCTGTGTTTGGACGGGAAAGCTCGCTGCTTTCCTGGTGATAATTCTCATAGTAGCTGTCGTTTACGAAGTTGTCTCAAGATATGTCTTTAATGCGCCAACGATATGGGCATTTGAGATCGAGCGGATGGTGGGCGGCAGTATGTTTGTCTTGGGATTTGCCTGGGTGCTCATCATGAAAGCCCATGTCAGGGTGGACCTGTTATACCAGCGCCTGTCACCCCGTGGTCAGGCGATACTTGATGCCGTCCTCACCCTGCTCCTGGTTTTCCCGTTATGGATTATAGTCATGCCGCGCATGATTGAGTGGGTCCAGATCTCGTGGGCAATTCACGAGCAGAGCTCAGACAGTGCCTGGAGGAATATTATCTATCCCTTCAAGACGGTGGCACCGATAGCCATTTTTCTGCTGTTACTGGCACTGGTGTCCACATTTATTCGTGACATAGGAACTATCTTTAGAGGAAAGAGATGTTAAATATAGAGATAAGCCCGGCAATGATTACTATCCTGATGCTGGGGACACTGGTCATTGGTATCTTTTCCGGCTTTCCCTTGGCCTTCATCTTGGCCGGTGTGGGTTTCATCTTCGGCCTTCTCTTCATGGGAGAAGGCAGGATTTTTGGTATGGCTATTGCCCAAACCTATAAGACGATGACCAATTATGTTCTCCTGGCGGTCCCCTTGTTCGTCTTTATGGGGACGATGCTGGGGCATTCCGGAGTTGCCGAAAAACTCTTTGGCACCATGCACCTTATCCTGGGAGGGCTCAGGGGTGGCTTGGCCCTGGCCACCATCTTTGTCGCCACCATCTTTGCCGCCTGCACTGGCATCATCGGCGCCTCGGTGGTCACCATGGGGATAATCGCCCTGCCCCCCATGCTGGATCGGGGTTATAATAAATCTCTAGCTTGCGGTACTGTCTGTGCCGGCGGCACCCTGGGCATCCTCATACCCCCCAGCATCATGATAGTCATTTATGGACCCATGGCTGAGATTTCAGTGGGGAAGTTGTTTGCCGGCGCCTTGGTCCCCGGTCTTATCCTTTCCGCGCTGTATATGAGCTATATCGCCATCAGGTGTGGGTTAAAGCCTGAACTGGGTCCCCCCTTGCCGGTGGAGGAAAGACGAGCCGTGCCCATCAGCCAGAAAATTACGCGGATGTTATTCCAGATGGTTCCCCCGATCATGCTCATATTGGGAGTACTGGGCACCATCTTCGCCGGGATAGCCACCCCCACCGAGGCGGCCGGTGCCGGTGCCTTTATCTCCACCCTCCTGGCGATTGTCTACCGCCGATTAAACTGGCAAGTTCTGAAGAGTACGACATATGAAACGATGAGGATAACCGGCTTCATAATGCTGCTGGTAGTAGGGGCGAGTATCTTTTGCAGCGTTTTCACCTACCTGGGGGGCGGTAAATTCGCCACCCAAGTACTAGCCGCCGTGCCCGGAGGCAAGTGGGGTTCTTTTGCCGTAATGATGTTCATGGTGTTTATCCTGGGCATGTTAATCGAATGGATTGGCTCCATATTCATTGTTGTCCCGCTGTTCACCCCGGTGGCGGCAGCACTCGGCTTTGACGCCCTCTGGTTTGCCATCGCCGTTTGTGTTATGTACCAGACGGGGTTCCTGAGCCCACCCAATGCCCATGCCATCTTTTATTTGAAGGGTGTTGCTCCACCAGGAGTGGAAGTTGGGGATATTATCAGGGGTGTTTGGCCTTATATCGGCCTGATACTAATTGGGCTCGCCATAATCACTATCTTCCCGGAGTTAGTTCTTTGGCTGCCTAGCATCATCGTAGGATAAGCAAACAAGAGAACTAGAAAGAGAGGAGAAATTCATGAAGATTGATGGAGATATCTGTATCGCTTGTGAGGTATGCGTCCCTTATTGCCCAATGGAAGCAATCAGCATGAAGGATGACGTTGCCGTCATCGACGAAGACGAATGCGTGGACTGTGCCGTCTGCCTGAAGTCCGGGGTTTGCCCGGTGGACTGCATCATCTTTGAGCCAGCACCCTGGCCTCGTTCTTTACGCACCACTTTCTCCGACCCAAGGACCGAGCATAAGGAGACGAAAATCGCCGGGCGTGGGACGGAGGAAATGAAAACCAACGATGTTACCGGCAGATTCAAGAGGGGGTGGGTTGGTATGGGCTGTGAATTTGGTCGACCGGGAATTGGCACCCGTTTCCGTGATGTGGACAAAGTGGCGCAGGTGCTGGCGAAACAGGGAGTAGAATTCGAAACCAAGAATCCGGTTACCTTTCTCATGGAAGATAAAAAGGCCGGCAAACTCAGGGAAGACGTGCTGAACGAAAAGGTACTCTCCGCCATAATTGAGTGCATGTTTCCCATTGAGAAACTTAAGGACATTATCACCGCTTTGAAAGAGGTCTCTAAACAGGTTGATACCGTATTCAGTGTGGAATGCATCAACCGGGCTGACCCTGACGGGTCATATCCGTTGCGAAAGCTACTGGATGAGATGGGTATCCCCTGCTATATAAATGGAAAACAGAACGTTGGTTTGGGCCGACCCCTGGCCAATGTTTAAGGAGAAAAATTAATGACGCACACTTTGCATCGCCGTGGAACCGCCGAGAGTCTAAGTGGAGACTATGTAATGTTAATGATACAGGCAATTGGTATCAACGAGGATGGACACATCCCTAAAATACAAGAATTCTTACGCATTGCACTGCGCCATAAACCGGTAAACATAGGCAGTGTCGACATGGGGGGTATGATTGACAAGCCAGAAGAGGTTATCGCTAATGTCAGCAAGATTGGCCATGTCGTATTTGATAATAAAGAGGCGGTGACCACGGTCCTCAAAGAGCTTAAGGAGGCAGACCTGGGAATATCGGTGGTGGTGAGTGGTATTTATGAGAACGTTGATGAGTGTATCGAAAAAGCCGGGCTGAAGCACCACACGGCTAATTTCTCGCTAGGGATATGGGGTAGGACGGAAAAGCTACCCAGCAACGATATCCTTGAAGTTACTACTATGTGCGGTCACGCCCTGATCGCACCCAATCTGGTGAAATCAATGGTGGCAGAAATAAAAGCCGGAACCAAGACTCCCGAAGCGGCGGCTAAAGTTTTGATGCCACAATGTGCTTGTGGCGTATTCAATCCCGCCCGGACGGCTAAGTTGCTGGCCGCTATGGCTAAAAAGTAATCGCAAAGCATTTTCTCTATATGTGTTAGCAGATAGTGGTGCCGCCGTCAGCAAACAACGTCTGTCCGGTAACAAAATCGGATGCGTCTGAGGCAAGAAATACGGCGACACTGACACAGTCCGAGGGGTGCCCCGCCCTTCCTCTGGGTATGGACTTAACGATCTCGGCTAGCTCATCAGGATGGTCTTCAAAATGCTTCCTGTTTATATCAGTGATGATGGTACCGGGGGCGATGGCGTTGACCGTGATATTGTGCTTTCCCCACTCATAGGCAAACACCCTGGTCAAATTGAAAACTCCTGCTTTTGAGATGGCATAAACAGACCGATTAGGCGCCATTTTTTGAGAG
>JAUWBK010000127.1 GCA_030605045.1 Dehalococcoidia bacterium | reverse complement strand
ACGGTATTCTCAAGCAAATGCTCAATTGCTGGGTAATCGTCAACGCTTTTGAAAGGCAGTTCCATTTCGTATTCAACCCGAGCGCCTTCTTGAGGGGTGAACATTGTCTTCATACTTACGGTGCCCTTCGGCGTCCTGTACACTGTGGTTGTCAAGGGAGGCTCTTTGTGGATGACTACTTCCACATCCCGATACTCAACTTTCCAAATAGGGGACTGACGCAACTGGACCCCGGCATCCAGGTCACGCAAAATATCAGGGATATTGCGTCCCCGGTACTTATCTGGAAGCGTGTCATGCCATAAGTGATAGTTGTACCAGAGGTCAATCCGTGCCCCCAAGGGGAGTTTATCTATCGGTTGTCTGCGTGCGGCCGCTAAAATCCTTTGTTTATGGGTAATTGCCACTGGTTCTTCCCCGAAAATCTAATACTCAAGAGCTTATCACAGACAATATGTGTCGGACAAACTCCTTATTGCGTTATTTGTCTTTTCGCCGACTAGTGATTAAAATAAGACGGCGTGCTGACACCAGTTAACCAGTTCTCCGGGCCTCAGAAAGGAGTGGAAATATGGCTAAAAAACTGTATCCCGTTTGTGCACGGTGCACCAAGGTGGTTTGCTTTCCCATGCTAAAAGCCAATGAGGAACCTCCCATTGATGAGGCACCGGCTTTCTGCCCGATGAAGCTTATGCCGGAGGTCATCGCAAAGGCAATAGCGGAATATGATAAGCCGGAGGTGAGGGAATTTGCCCGCTTGGCTTCAGTCCAGGAATTTGAGTGCTATGAGCATCTCCCTGAGGGTCGGCGAACCAAAATCCCTCGGGTTGAGGAGTTGATTCAGTTTGCTCATAAGTGCGACTATAAAAGGCTTGGTGTTGCTTTCTGCACCGGACTGGCTAATGAAGCTCGTATTCTGAATGACATTCTGGAGAACAAAGGCTTTGAGGTGGTCTCCGTAAGGTGTAAGGTAGGGGCAACACCTAAAGAAAGAATTGGCATCAGGGAAGAGGAAAAGATTAGGGGGCCGGGTTGGTTGGAGACGATGTGCAACCCCATCGTTCAGGCCGAGGTCTTGAATCAATCAAACGTGGACCTGGCCATCATGCTCGGGCTTTGCATTGGGCACGATACTCTCTTTATTCAATATTGTCGTGTTCCGATGACGGTGCTCGCGGTGAAGGACAGGGTCTTTGGGCACAACCCGCTGGCGGCGCTCTACCTTGCTGATTCTCCTTATTATGGTCGGCTGATGACCAAGACAAAGTAAGGGCAGGCGGGCTCTTCAAACCAGTAGAGCGACGGCACTGGTATTCCATAGAACAGGAGGTTTAAGGAGATGGCAATCGTTGAGGTAAGCGTTGTTCCTTTAGGAACCGCAACGCCGTCAGTAAGCAAGTATGTGGCTAAGGCGGAGAAGGTGTTGCAGGAGGCGAAAGACATCAAATATGAATTGACGGCAATGGGCACCATTATTGAGGGTGATTTGGAAAATTTGCTGGATTTGGCCAAGAAGATGCATCGGGCTGTCCTTGATTCGGCCGAAATCATGAGAGTGGTAACTACCGTTAAGATTGACGAACGTAGAGATAAAGAAGCGAGTATCAGTAGTAAAGTAGAATCAGTGAGGAAGGAGTTAGGACATTGAGCCTAACAATCTCATCACTGGCGGGTTGCATTTTAATTAGGCTTATGGTATAGTCTAATTGGAAATTTAATAAATTAAACCGCTAGGGGTGCTCAAGCGCTGAGAGGTAATTGGTGCCAACCCTGTGGACCTGAACTCGGTAATGCGAGCGTAGGGAAGCGGCAGTAACTTAGGCCAAGGGTCTAGAAGTAACCGCCGAAGTCCTTGGCTTTTGATTTGTGGAGGTGGCTATGACCCAATTGGAATTAGCCAGAAAAGGCGTGATTTCCCCGCAAATGAAGGTGGTGGCCGAGGCGGAAGGATTAGAGGCAGAGTTTATTCGCGAGGGTGTGGCTAAGGGAACGATTGTAATTCCGGCTAATATCAATCATGCCAAGCTGGTTCCTTGTGGTATCGGTCAGGGACTATCGACCAAGGTCAATGCCAATATTGGCACTTCCTCTGACTTTGGTGATATTAATACTGAGCTGGAAAAGCTACGGGTGGCCATTGAGGCTGGGGCGGATACGGTTATGGACCTGAGTACTGGTGGTGACACCTCAGCCATTCGCCGGGCGATAGTCAACACCAGTTCGGTGGCCATAGGTACGGTGCCCATTTATCAGGCGGGTATCGAGGCCATCGAGAGACATGGCGCGATCGTGAAAATGACGGCCGATGACGTATTCGCCGTAATTGAAGAACATGCCCGGGATGGCGTTGATTTCGCCACCGTTCATTGTGGCGTCACCCGGTCAGCCATTGCCCGGCTGAAGCAGCAGGGGAGAGTCGCTGATGTTGTCTCGCGTGGAGGGGCTTTCTTGATTGGCTGGATAGTCTACAATGAGCAGGAAAACCCTCTTTATGAACAGTATGACCGCCTACTGGAAATCGCGAGAGAGTTTGATGTGACCTTGAGCCTTGGTGATGGCCTGCGTCCCGGTAGTTTGGCTGACGCAACTGACCGCGCCCAGGTAGAGGAATTGCTCACTTTGGGGGAGTTGGTGCAACGGGCTCAGGAAGCCGGGGTTCAGGTAATGGTTGAAGGTCCGGGACACTTGCCGCTGAATCAAATTGAGACCAACGTTCTTTTGCAGAAGGCTATCTGCAAAGGGGCTCCTTTCTATGTGCTCGGTCCACTGGTGACCGACATTGGTGCCGGCTATGACCATATTACTGGGGCGATTGGTGGGGCGGTTGCTGCTGCCGCGGGTACCGACTTTCTCTGCTACGTGACGCCATCCGAGCATCTTTCTTTACCGGACTTTGAAGATGTGAGGCAAGGAGTAGTCGCTTCGCGCATTGCCGCTCATGCTGGTGACATAGCTAAAGGAGTGAAAGGCGCTGAAGAGCAGGATAGGCGGATGTCGGCGGCGCGAAAACGATTTGACTGGGAAGAGCAAGCTAGGCTTTCCTTAGACCCGGAGCGGTCTTACCGGGTTCATCGCCAGCATGCTTCTGCCGGCTCAGCTTGCAGTATGTGTGGCAAATATTGCGCTATGGAATTGGTGGAGAAATATCTAGGTGTCGGCTCGCCTAGGTGCTAGTTTTTGACGTAATAGCATGGGTGGCGCATTTACTTTAGGCAAAATCTTCGGCATACAGTTCCGGTTGCATTATACCTGGTTCGTCATTTTTGTTTTGATCACGGTTTCACTATCATGGCAATACTTCCCCTTTTACTATCGTGACTGGAATACTTTGACTTACTGGGTCACGGGCATATTCACCAGTTTATTGTTTTTTTCCTCAGTGGTGGCTCATGA
>JAUWBK010000119.1 GCA_030605045.1 Dehalococcoidia bacterium | reverse complement strand
GCTGAATCAATAACTTCGATACCATGCTGCTTAGCCATTTTGTCCACCTCAACTATTTCCAGAGGTGAAATCGTACTCGTGATTATAAGAGTTGAGCCATTTTTCATTCCACCCAGTACTCCCTCTGGAGGGAAAACGACTTCTTTAATCTGGGGATAGTTAAGAACCATCACCACGATGGTGTCACATTGCTGTCCAAGTTCTTTAGCGCTTTTGGCTACCTTGACTCCAATCTTTTCCATCTCAGCCAAAGGTTCTTTCCTTATATCATAAACAGTGAGAGAGAACCCCGCTTTTGAAATATTGGTTGCCATAGCTTTTCCCATTGAGCCAAGACCAACGAAGCCAATCCTTTTTCCTTTTACTTGTGTCATATTGCCTCCATGCACTCGCTTTTGACGCAGAAACCCCTAACTCTTTAGCTAAAATTACCCGCAGGCAAGCATTTCCGTATTACTTTATCATCTGACCGGGTAGCCAGAGGATTAGCTGAGGAAAGACTATGCATAGCCCAAGGCCAATCAAGATGAGGAAAACAAACGGAAATACCCCCCGGATTATGTCACCCATGGTCACTCCCAGCTCCGTCGGAGCCGAACCCCGGAGATAGAATATAGCATGGGCCAAGGGAGGTGTCATGAAGGACATCTGAAGATTAATACAGATCATCATGGCAAACCAGAGTTCGTCAAACCCCAGAGTGGCCACGAGAGGGGATACTATGGGAACCATGATGAAGAGGATACCTAACCAATCAATGAAAAACCCCAGGAGGAAGAGCGCGAACATGATTGCGGCAAAGGCACCCCATTTGCCACCGGGGACAGCCAGAATGAGTTCTTCTATTACCTTTCCGCAACCGGCGGCGAGAAAGACACCGACGAAGGCGAAAGACAATCCTCCGATGAGCATTATCATGGCGGTAACCCGCAGTGTTCGGCTTACCGTGTCCTTCAGGACTGCAAGATTCAATCGTCGGTAGACAAGGGCCAGAACGGTAGCGGCAAAGGCACCCACGGCGGCAGCTTCAGTGGGAGGGGCTACTCCAAAAAAGATGGTGCCCAGCACCGCCAGGATAAGTAGCGCGGGAGGAAACATCGAGGTAAGAAGCATGGTTGTTTTCTTGATGAAGGAGACTTTCCTTTCTTCAGCAGGCACTGACGGGGCAATTTTAGGTTGAAATAAACAGCGCAGGATAATGTAGCTGCAATACAAACCGGAAAGGACAAAGCCGGGGATAAATGCGGCCATAAACAGCTTTCCCACCGATATAAAAGCCATTGGTCCATAGATAACCAGCATGATACTGGGGGGAATAAGGATACCCAGGGTACCGCCGGCACAAACCGAGCCTGCGGCTAAACTCTTGGAATAACCTCGCCTTACCATGGCGGGAAGGGCGAGAAGTGATAGCATGGTAACCGAGGCGCCAATGATGCCGACGCAGGCAGCCAGGATAGTACCCAGTAACACCGTGGTTACCGCCAGCCCACCCCTGAGCCCACCGAGCCACAGGTATAAGGCATCATACAATCGTTCGGCGATTCCCGAGCGTTCCAGCATAATCCCCATAAAAATAAACAGGGGCGCGGCTAGGAGGACATAGCTGGTTATCAGGGCAAACAAGCGCGTATACATAAGATTAAGTACCGCCGGTCCCATCAGGTTATATCCAATTATTAAGCCGAGAGCACCAATCGGGATGGCTAAAGGATAACCGCTCAGAATTCCCACCAGAATCCCGCCCAGCATTATTAAGGTGGTAATCTCTGGACTAATTTCAATCATAGTTGTTGGTTCCTTCTCAGCCGATACAGGTCGCGAAGGAATTGCGCCACACCCTGAAGGGCAAACAGAAACAGTCCCAGAACCACTACGGTTCTGACTGGACCGGTGATTGGGTACCAATTACTTCTAGCCATCACTTCACCCATTGACCAGGCGAACCACATCCTATCCCAGGCAATATAGGTAAGGGAAAAGAGCAGCGGAAAGAAAAATAATAAGGTAAGAGCGACATCGAGAATTGCCTTACCTCTGGGCGACAGGTGGGTATAAAACACATCCACTCTCACATGCCCGCCATGCTTGTGGGTATAAGACCAGCCCAGAACCGCAATGGTACCCCCTAGCATGCTTGCAGTTTCAAATGACCACATCGTTGGCGCATTAAAGACATATCTTGCCGTGACCTCAAAGCAGAGCACCAGCACCAGGGCCAGGCAGGCCCACCTTACTACCATTCCCGTGTATTCACTGATGTTATCAATAACCCGAACTATGTTTCTCATAATTAATTACTCCCCCGCTCCGAGAGCGGTTCCCGGAGCGGGGGTTAAACCTGACATCTGGCTAACTAAGATAGTGCGGTGCGGTAAGAGGCCTAACTTATCGTATGCCCAGGCTTTCAGTTGTGGCTTGAAACGCGCGCTGAGATTCGACTACCTTGGCGAAGAAGGGGTCAGCGGCTGACTTCTCGTCGTAGTACTCTTTAGCTAGTCTCGCGAACTCATCTTCTACTGCCTGGGGCAGGGATTGGACTTCGCAGCCATAGTCGACGAACTTTTGCTTGAAGCCCACTTCCTGCTGTATTTCCCGGCTATAAAATTTCAACGCCTCCAGCCATACTGACGACTCTAGCATTTTTTGCAGGTCAGGGGGGAGCTCGTTCCAACTCTGTTTGTTGATATGGAACAGCTGGAGGTCAGTGGGACCGCGGGTTGGCGACTGATAGACATACGGGGCCACTTCCTGGAAGCCCATGCCCCAGTTGGCGCCAAAGGTTCCCATTTCAAAAGTGTCGATGACACCCCGCTGCGTAGATTCATAGATTTCCCCACCAAACATGGTGACTACCGACGCACCCATATTGGCGATGATATTGGCCGGGTCACCGAGGGCACGCATCTTCAACCCCTTAAAGTCAGCCGGGGTGTTCAGAGGCACCGTGGAATGGGCCCATACCTCCGGGCTGCTGAGGCAATAGGAGGCGAGCGGGTACGAGTCTATGGGCTCAAACATTTCTCTACAAAGCTCAATGCCTCCTCCCTCCATATACCACAGTGCCTGTGGTATAGGGGTCATCCCGCCAGCCACCTGGAAGAAGAGGCCGGCTGCAGGGAACAGGTCCATCACGAACACAGTGGCAGAGGCACCGGCGTCAATAATGCCGTCACGTACCCCTTGAATCGTTTCCGCACCGGGCACGATTTCATCACCGGCAAAGAGCTCCCATTTCATGCGCCCGCCACTCGCAGCCTCAACCCTTTTAGCCAGCTCTTCCACCACATGGTAACGGGGGTCTGCCTTCGGTTGCATTGACACCACTTTCCACGTAATTACCTCTGCTGGTGCGGCTGGTGCCGGAGCAGGGGCTGGGGCGGGTGCTGGCGCCGGGGCTGGGGCAGGTGCTGGCGCTGGGGCTGGGGCAGGTGCTGGCGCCGCACAGCCAACCGCCAAACTTACCGCTAATAACAATGCCAGCGGAATCAACAATATTTTCTTTTTCACTGATTTATCTCCTCCTAAGATTTTGTAACCTAGCTGTGGACTAATTTTTTGCTGAAGCTTATCACCCCCTTTTTTATTAATCTGGTGCAAGTACCTTAGATTTGAACAGGGTGAAAACTGGCCTTTCGGCAAGACTCGGATAGTCGATATAGTTTCCCGCTGGATTAAAAACAAAATGGCGATTATTCCATTGTAACGATCGCCAACAAAAGTAATTTTCCATTTCC
>JAUWBK010000084.1 GCA_030605045.1 Dehalococcoidia bacterium | reverse complement strand
TACACCCTGGTACCAAGGAACCCCTTCCCAGGGAAGGGCCTTTACCCCCTCCCCTTTTCTCTGATGCTGTTAACAAGCAGGAGTTCAGCACAGAACGCTACATTGAAATTCCAGAAGAGGTGCAAGCTGCTTACCGCACCTACAGACCAACAGTTTTGCATCGGGCGTATCGGCTAGAGAAGGCTCTGGATACGCCGGCCAAGATTTTCTATAAATACGAAGGAACCAGCCAGGCCGGCAGTCACAAGCCTAACACAGCGATTGCTCAAGCCTACTATACCAAGAAAGAGGGGTTCAAGCGTATGGCCACCGAGACTGGTGCCGGGCAGTGGGGCAGCGCCCTGGCTATGGGCTGCATGTTCTTTGGCCTTGAATGCAAGGTCTATATGGTCAGGGTAAGCTACAACCAGAAGCCATACCGCCGCATCCTGATAGAGACCTGGGGAGCCAAGGTGGTCCCCAGCCCCAGTTCAGACACCGAGGTCGGACGCCGCATTCTAGCTGAGAATCCCGAGCATCCTGGAAGTTTGGGAATCGCCATCAGTGAAGCATGTGAGGATGCCTTCGCCCACGATGATACCAAGTACTCCATAGGTAGTGTCGTCAACCATGTCCTGCTTCACCAGACCATTGTTGGCGAAGAAACACGGATACAAATGGAGATGGCCGATGCCTACCCGGATATGATTATCGGCTGCGTCGGTGGCGGCTCAAACTTCGCCGGGCAGTTCCTGCCCTGGCTCAGGGACAAGCTTAGCGGGAAGAAACCAGACATGCGCATTATCTGTGTTGAGCCTCAAGCCTGCCCCAGCCTGACCAAGGGTCCCTATACCTGGGACTTTGGAGACATAGCCGGGCTTGCCCCTATAGTCAAGATGTACACCCTAGGTCATGACTTTATACCACCGCCAGTCCATGCTGGGGGTCTTCGCTATCATGGCATGGCACCCATCATCTGCCACCTCTACAAGCTAGGTTTAATCGAGGCCAGAGCTGAATATCAAGTCCCCGTCTTCGAGGCTGGAGTACAGTTTGCCCGCACCGAGGGCATTATTACTGCCCCTGAGCCATGCCACGATCTCAAGGTGACTATTGATGAAGCCCTTAAATGCAAGGAATCAGGGGAAGCAAAGACCATCCTGATCGCTCATAGTGGACACGGGCATTTCGACCTGGCTGCCTATGACGAGTACCTCTCAGGCAGGTTACAGGATTATGAGTATCCTGAAGAAAAGGTAAAGGAAGCACTGACGCACCTGCCCAAGGTACCGGAGGCATAAATAATTCAAAATAAGGGGCTGGGGGATACCCGGCCCCTTATTTTGCCCTGATTGTGTCCCCCGTGATACAATAAAATCAGTTATGAAAAGGATAAACCTAAAATATTTAGTTATTTCTCTCATCCTTATCCTTTCGCTCATGCTGAGTACCGGGTGCGCAGTACCCCGTATTGATATTTCACCAGCGCCTCCCCCGAGCCCAGCACCAGCTCCGGCACCGACGCCACCTCCGACACCAATCAATCCCACCTGGACACCCCCACCCTCAGGGAACCAAGCCCCGGTACTACCCAGCATTGCTGATGTCGTCGCCTTAGTTAAGCCGTCAGTCGTCGCCATCACCACCGAGGTGGTAACCTTTGACTTTTTCAATCGCCCATTTACCCAGCAGGGGGCTGGCTCCGGGTGGATTTTAGATGAAAGCGGAATCATCGTGACCAATAACCATGTGGTTGAAGGCGCCCGCAGTATCACCGTAACTATGGATGATGGCAGCACCTACACCGTAGACACCAATGCTGTTTTCACGGATAGTCTCAACGACTTGGCCATACTTAAGATTGATGCCCCGAATCTACCAGCACTCAAAATAGGAGATTCATCTAAATTGAAGGTCGGTGAGTGGGTAGTCGCCATCGGTAATGCACTGGGCCAGGGGATAAGAGCCACCGAGGGAATCATCAGCCGCCAGGATGTCTCCGTTCCCGTAGCTCCGGGACAAACACTGTATAATCTTATTGAAACGAGCGCCGCCATTAACCCGGGCAATAGTGGTGGGCCGTTGGTTAACATGGCCGGAGAGGTAATTGGCACTACTAGCATCAAACTGGTCGATGTTCAAATAGAAGGTGTTGGCTATGCTATCAGCACGGAAACAGCTATCCCAATTATTGAGGAACTGATCAAGAACGGATATGTCGTTCGACCCTGGCTTGGTGTGGTCCTTTACACTGTAAACCAGTTTGCCGTCACGAGATACGATTTGGCAGTGGAGGAAGGAGTTTTGATCACCCAAGTCGTCCCTGATAGTCCCGCTGATAAAGCTGGGATAGCGCCAGGTGATATAATTACCGTCCTTGCTGGCGAAAAAATCGCCACTGCCGAAGAAATGATACGAATTATCCATACCTCTGAAATTGGACAAAGAGTGGAAATTACCTTCTGGCGGGGTGATACTGAAAATTCCACTGAGACAATACTGGCAGAAAGCCCACGGCCCTAATCCAACCTTCTCACTCCCAGGACTAGCTCGTAGCCTTCCAGTTTAAAACTTTCCGTATAAACTCCCTCGGTGGGAACCCCTTCCACAAGTTGCTCGGACAGCGTTTCCTGCTTGATGTAAGCAGCGTAATCTGCCATTACCTGCTTTATATAAGCGTCACCTTGATAGTAAGTAGTAATATGGTCAGCAATATCAAAACCGGCCGAGCGGCGCATGGTCTGTAAACGGCGCACAATCTCGCGTGCCATTCCCTCCGCCGCCAGTTCTGGAGAAACGTCGGTAGCCAACATTACCGTCAAGTCGCCCTCAGAGACTAAAGGCCACTCCTTATGTTTCATCACTGGCATTTCATCAACTATTTCCAACTCTTTGACATTGACCTCATCCAATACCTGTGAGGCAAGGTGCTTAAGCGCGTTCTTCTGTCTGCCTGACCTCACCTTAACCAGAAGCTTAGCCAAAGGCTGGCGCACCTTAATACCTGCCTCACTGCGGGTTGCCCTGCCCAGGCTTGATACCCTCATCGCCAAACGAGTCTCCATGGCTAACTGCTTATCAATCTTGGTCTCATCAACCACGGGAAAGTCAGTCAGGTGCACGCTTTCCGGCTCACTTGAAAATACCGAGCCGACCAGATTTTGATACAGTTCCTCAGCTAAGAATGGCGTAAACGGAGCCAGCAATTTGGTCAGCGTCACCAGACACTGGTAAAGCGTCGTATATGCGGAAAGTTTATCGGCATCATTTTCACTCTTCCAGAAGCGCCGGCGGCTCCGCCGCACATACCAGTTAGACAGGTCATCGACGAAGTTTTCTATCTTTCTTCCCGCCCCGGTTGGGTCATAAGACTCCAGTGCCGCATCAACATCGGCGATAAGCTGATTCAGCTCGGAAATAATCCACCGGTCAAGCTCCGAATGGGATAAAACTCCTTTCGAACTGGGAGTGAATTTATCAATATTGGCGTAATTGACAAAGAAGGAGTAGACATTCCACAAGGTCAAAAAGAAACGGCGGATTACTTCAGCCACCATATCGGTACTGAAACGGCGCACATTACCCGGTGGTGAGGAAGTAAATAAATACCAGCGCAGGGCATCGGCGCCATATTTATCAATCACCGTCGATGGCTCAATCACGTTCCCCTTAGCCTTGCTCATCTTCTCCCCTTTGGCATCGAGGATATGACCCAGGCAGATAACATTCAGGAAACAGGGGCGACTGAAGAGCAAGGTAGATATCGCATGCAAGCTGTAAAACCAGCCACGAGTCTGGTCAACCGCCTCACAGATATAATCAGCCGGAAAACGCCCATCCTCAAGCAAGGTATCGTTCTCAAAGGGATAATGCACCTGGGCAACAGGCATGGCTCCAGAATCAAACCAGCAGTCAATTACCTCCAGCACTCGCTTCATCTTACCTTCACATTGGGGACAGGCAAAGGTCATTTCATCAACAAATGGGCGGTGCAAATCCAGAGGCTCTTTTAAACCGGCAAAACCGGGCTTTTTCTTTAACTCTTCGATGCCACCTACACACTCAAGGTAATCACACGATTCACAACGCCAGATAGGTAGTGGTGTCCCCCAATACCTCTCCCGAGAAAAAGCCCAGTCAACGTTATTTTCCAGCCAGTCACCAAAGCGACCGTACTTAATATGCTCCGGATACCAGTTTACCTCGTTATTCCCAGAAATGAGGCGTTCTTTTACCGCCGTGGTTCTGATATACCAGGTCTGTTTGGCATAATAAAGTAGCGGTGCCTCACAGCGCCAGCAGAAGGGATAGGTATGACGAATCGTCTCACTGCGGAAGAGCAGGTTCTTTTTCTTCAGTTCCTCAAGTACCAGAGGGTCAGCCTCTTTGACAAACTTACCGGCAAAAGGATAAGTTCCGATGACGTTACCCTGCAAATCCACGGTGTGGACAAAGTCCAGCCCTTTATCTTTACCCGCCTCATAGTCAACTTCACCATAGGCGGGCGCCATATGAACTATCCCCGTCCCATCCTCCAGAGATACAAAATCAGTATCAATTACCGGGTAATTTAAAACTCTGTCCTTTTTCCATATAGTATCTGATGAAGGTTTCTCTCCTTTTTTGGATACTGCCATGGTCTCAACAGATAGGCCAAAATCAGGTGGGTTAAACAGGGGTTCATACCTCAGGTTCACCAAATCACTACCTTCAACCTTGGCGATTACCGGCGCATTGCCCAATCCGGCGGCTTCAAGACGGACAGAAGCTAAAATGAGATACTCCCCTTCATATTCCACAATCGAATATTCGGCATCAGCCGCTACCGCGAGGGCGGTATTCCCCGGCAATGTCCAGGGAGTAGTTGTCCAAGCTAGCAGGTAAACCGGTTTATCCCCAACCAGGTCAAGAAGCCACTGGGCAAAAACAGCTTCTCTATCACCATAATACTTCCGTAATTTTTCCAGGAAGCCAGGACTTGCGTATAGTGATTTGGCAACCTTAAACTTTGTGTAAACTGAAGGGTCTTCCACATTATCCTCATAGCCTAGGGCAACTTCATGGGAACTGAGCGAGGTGCCACAGCGGGGGCAGTGAGGGGTAACCTTATAGCCCTGATATATCAGCCCCTTCTCCCACATCTGCTTTATCGCCCACCAGGCACTTTCAATGTAGTTGTTCTCCATGGTGATGTAGGGATGTTCCAGGTCAATCCAGAAGGCAATGCGTTCCGTCATTGCCTCCCAGTCTTTGAGGTAACGAAAGACGCTCTCCCGGCAGTGAGCATTAAACTTGGCGATGCCGTATTCCTCAATCTGTGCCTTACCGGAAAAGCCAAGTTTCCTTTCCACCTCTAGCTCAATGGGCAGTCCATGCGTATCCCAGCCAGCGATGCGTGGAGTATAATAGCCCTTCATTGCCTTATAGCGTGGGATAATGTCTTTGAAGATACGAGCCAGCACATGGTGGATGCCGGGACTACCATTAGCCGTAGGCGGTCCCTCATAAAAGACAAAGCGAGGACCGCCCTGCCGAGCCTCTCCACTCCGCGCAAAGATTTTATTTTTTTGC
>JAUWBK010000056.1 GCA_030605045.1 Dehalococcoidia bacterium | reverse complement strand
TTCACTGGCACATTGTTGAAATGGAATTATCATTTCATCCACCACATGAGCATATAGTTCCGCAACTCAGTAAATTTACTCTTGGGATAAAGAATCTGAGCACTCAGAATAATTTAGTTAAAGCAATATATGAGCATATATCTGGAGATGGCTTCCTCACACTGAAGTTAAGGAAGGAAACTAACTGCGTGGACATTTACAAATTCTTGTCAGACCTAATCTCCAAGCCGCCGGTGCTAACAGTCATTATTGAGAAGAAGACAAAAGAACTGGAAGAAGCTCTAGGCATCTTCCGTCGTGAGTATCAAACAGAAATTGTAGAGTTCCAGACTTTTGTAAGGGAAGGAGTAGGCTTAGCAGTTCATGCACATTTGTTTAAGCCATTATATAAGCCTGCCATTTCTGTCAAACCAGAGCCTACCCCTCAACCATCGCCCGAAAACAGTTTTAGGGTTGATGTGTACAAGTCTTATATACAATATGGCTACATAGGGGTTTGGACAAAGAGGAGGCATTTATTTCCAAACTTCAAGACAACACTCGAGTTGAATACTGATACAATAGGTATCATTAACGTTCGTTTATATGTTGATCCTAGCCGAGTTGAGCTTTGGGACTTAGATCAATGGTTCAAGACACACCCAGAGCTCAAGCCAGGGGATAAGCTTCGGATTACCGTCATTGAGCCAATGAAGAAATATCGCCTGGAAATCCCGTGAGGTGAAAGGGAAGCTAATTTATCAACTTAGTTACCCAACCTCCTCATAAAAAGGGGAGTTTGAGAGGGGCGAAGCCCCTCTCTAAAATCTCTCCCCTTCCCCTATCATAAGGGGAAGGGGATAAAGGGGATAGGGTCACCTAATAAAATATTAAGGGGGTGAGGTTCTTAAACAAATAATCTAAGAAACCAAAAATCAGCGATTAACTTCAAAAGTTGAGATTTTAGGTGAAGACCGAAAGAGTTTTTATGTCATTGCGAGCAAAGCAAAGCAATCACCTTTTAAAGATTGTGGAGCCTGTCCAGAGATTGCTTCGGGACTCTGTCCCTCGCAATAACAGGCGAGGAATCACGCTCCTCGCAATGACGGGTAAGGTGGTAAAGCCAAGTTCCATTTCAATCGCTATTTTCAGGATAGAAAGGTAAGCATGACAGAAGCACCAAGTGTTCAATATGAAATGCCCAAAGCCTACGAGCCGGGAAAAGTCGAGCAGAAGTGGTACCAGTTCTGGCTAGAGAAGGGCTACTTTAAGCCCACGATAGACCCAGAAAAAGAGCCATTCGTTATCATTATGCCACCGCCTAATGTCACCGGCGAGCTTCACCTCGGGCATGCCCTGACCGCCACGATGGAGGATATTCTGACCCGGTGGCACCGGATGAAGAGCGAGCCAACGCTGTGGCTCCCCGGTGTTGACCATGCCGGCATCGCTGCTCAGGTAGTCGTCGAACAAATGCTGGCCAAAGAAGGAATCGACCGGCACCAGCTGGGGCGAGAAAAGTTTCTGGAAAGAATGTGGCAGTGGGCAAATAGCTGCCGTAGTGCCATTGCCACACAGCATCAGAGGCTAGGTGCTTCCTGCGACTGGGACCGAGAGGTCTTTACCCTGGATAAGGGGCCCAGCCGGGCGGTGCGCACTGCTTTTGTCCGTTTGTATGAGAAAGAGCTAATCTACCGTGGCGAGCGAATCATCAATCGTTGCCCCCGCTGCGCTACTGCCATCTCTGACCTTGAAGTGGAGCATAAAGATATCGCCGGGCATCTCTACTATGTCCGCTACCCCTTGGCAGATAACGAGAAGGATTTTCTCACCGTAGCCACCACGCGACCGGAGACGATACTTGGTGATACGGCAGTAGCCGTCAACCCTGAAGATAAACGGTTTAAGGCAATGGTTGGCAAAAAGGCCATCCTACCCGCGGTGAACCGCATAATACCGATTATCGCTGATGAAGCGGTTGACCCTAAATTCGGCACCGGGGCGGTCAAAATTACTCCGGCTCACGACCCAGTGGACTTTGAGGTAGCACAGCGTCACGACTTACCGCTAATCAACATACTAAACCCAGACGCAACGATGAATGAAAATGCTGGGCCATACGTTGGGCTTGACCGCTTTGCCTGCCGTAAGGCGATACTAGCTGACCTGGAAAAAGAGGGGCGTCTGGTAAAGAGCGAGCCCCATTCGCACGCGGTGGGACACTGCGTCCGCTGCCAGACGATGGTTGAACCGATAGCCAGCAAGCAATGGTTTATCAAAGCCGAACCCATAGCTCAACCGGCCATTAAAGCCGTCACCAGTGGGCACATTACCATCATTCCTCAGCGCTTTACCAAGGTCTATCTCAACTGGATGGAGAATATTCGTGACTGGTGTATCAGCCGCCAGTTATGGTGGGGACACCGAATCCCGGTGTGGTATTGTCGGGACTGTGACGAGTTAACCGTAGCCGTTGAAGATGTTCAAGCCTGCCGCCATTGCCGCTCAACCAATATCGAACAGGACCCGGATGTCCTGGATACCTGGTTTAGCTCAGCGCTATGGACTCACTCCACCCTCGGCTGGCCAGATGATACGGATGACCTCTGTTACTTCTACCCAACCTCGGTCATGGAAACCGGCTACGATATCCTCTTTTTCTGGGTAGCCAGAATGATTATGATGGGGCTGACGGACACCGGTGACATCCCCTTCCACACCGTTTACCTTCACGGTCTAATCCGTGACGAGAAGGGGGAGAAGATGAGCAAGGTCAGGGGCAATGTGCTTAATCCCATCGTCTTGCTGGAACAATACGGCACTGATGCACTGCGTTTTGCTCTATCCACTGGTACCGCGCCCGGAAATGACATCAAGCTGGCACCAGCAAAGCTGGAAGCCGGCCGTAACTTTGCCAACAAGCTGTGGAATGCCACTCGATTTGTGGTCAGAAGCATTGGGTCGAGCGGCACCGATATGGAAATTAAACGGAATCTGCTTCCACTAGAAGACCGCTGGATTCTGAGTCGCCTCAGCCGCACCGTTTCCAGCATCACCAGCCTAATGGATGATTTCCAGTTTGGTGAAGCCCAGCGACAAATCCATGATTTCCTCTGGGGCGAATTCTGTGACTGGTATATTGAGTTCGCCAAGATTCGCCTTCACGCTGCCGGCGAGTCGCCATCACCCTTGCCGGTTCTGGTTCATGCCCTAGAGACTTCACTTCGTCTGCTGCATCCCTATATGCCCTTCGTTACTGAAGAGCTATGGCAGAACCTGAGGAGACAGCTACCTGTAGTCAGGCAAGATACTGAGTCCATAATGATTACCCCTTATCCCGAAGCCGATGTCACCACCATTGACCAGCAGGCAGAGCAGGTTATGGAATCAATCATCGAAATAATCCGTTCCATCCGCAACACCCGGGCTCATTATAAGGTAGAGAATACCAGATGGATTGAGGCACAAATTTATGCCGGCAAGCTCACTTCAGCCATCACCCCCTACACTGAGACTATTCAGACCCTGGCTCGAGCCAGACCGATTGCCTTCCTGAAGAAACGAAAAGAAGGGGCACAAGATGAAAATGCCCAAGTGTTAGTGCTTAAGGAGTCTGAGGTAGTTATACCCATGGCGAGTATGTTTGACCTGGAAGCAGAAAAGAAACGGCTCCAGAAAGAGATAGAACAAAGCCAGGCTGAAATGGCTCGCCTGAAAGCCCGGCTCGATGACAAGGACTTTCTCGCCAAGGCGCCAGCAGCGGTTATTGATAAGGAACGCCAGAAGCTCTATACTTTAAGTGATAAACTGGAAAGACAGAAACAGCAACTTCCTAAACCTTGATTCGAGGAGGCAGAAAATGTTTGAGAGAATTCTGGTTCCTCTGGACGGTTCCAAAGTAGGCGAAGCTGCCCTGGCCCATGTCGAGCAACTGGTATCTAAGATGGCACCAGAAGTGAAAACAGAAGTAATCCTCTTTCAGGTAATATCCTCTCTGGCGCACTACGTCATTGCCGGGGAGGCAAGTGTTCAAGTTCCCTATACTGACAGAGAAATAGCGCAAATCAAAAAGAAAGCTAAAGACTACCTGGATAAGGCTGGTGAAGGCCTCAGGAGTAAGGGAATCACGGTAAAGACTAAAGTAGCCACTGGTAAGGCGGCTGAAGAAATTGTTAAAGCCGCTGATGAACTCAAGGCTGACCTGGTCGCGATGTCAACGCATGGCCGGTCAGGTATTAGTCGGCTGACTTTCGGCAGCATTACTGACAAAGTGCTACGAACCGGAAACGTACCGGTACTGGTGGTGAGAGCACCGAAAGACACGGCGAATACCTAGGTTATTACCAGAGTGAACAACAGAGGAAAACGCTGCGTAGTTACTAAAGGTGGTCAGCAATCAACCCTTCCGTCGCCAGTACACCAAAAAAGCCCCTGCCCGCCCACTGGTGCTTTAACTGCTCTAACGCTTTCTTGGTATCACTCGCCACCTTAGCCTTGTCACAATGATTCAGCCGATATTTAAATAGCCAGTAGGTAAATTCCTTTAGCTCAGTTAGTGTGATTGACCTAAGTTGAGGGTAACTCTTTTCCCGCCGGAAGCGCTTAAGTAAAGCCGTTTTAGTTGCCCCATATGTCCGTCGGTAAGCCTCGTTAGTGGCATCAGATTCCTTACTGTAGCCCGAGAGCCACCTCTCCTTGTTCACCTCATCCTGTACTGCCCAGATTAGTGCCTTCTCCACGGTAATACCATAGAAGTAGTTCAGATATTGATGATATTTACTGCTGCCAATAAGCTCCTTCACCTGCTGTGGGTTCAGGTCAAGCGGTGGTCTGCCATGAAAAATGAGCGCATTTTTCTCCTCTACAGGCAATAAGTCATCTACTACCTCGCAGAGCCGCTCCGCCAGCAGCTGCCAATCAAAGGCTTCGTCAGCGATAAGGTAACGATAAACCCGCCCGTTATGATTCTCTTCCACCGAACCCCACTGCCCAATCGCCTCCAGCAAAGCGAGACACCAGTGCTTACCGCTAATGATTGCCTGCTCTAAACGTCTTATCGCCTCAGCGTCACTGGCCGAGAGCGATTTGGAAGATTTTAGCTGTTTTGCCTTATCTGCCATTTTATCTTAACCCTGAGCCAAGTTCTTCTCCGAGAATTCAGTCTTCAGCCTTTCGTAGTAGCCAAGGCGCCCTGTGGTCACCAGCTCGGTAATCTTCTTGGTAATTGCCTCCCCCACTCCCGGGATTTCCTTTAATTTATCCTCCGCCACCAGCTGCTCCACCTCTACTGACAACTCTTCAATCGAGCGTGCCGCTTTCTGGTACGCCCTTATCTTAAAAATGTTATCTTTTTTAAGCTTCAAAAGCCCAGCGATATCCTCAAATACCTTGGCAATTTCAGCGTTTTTCATTTGTTTTAGCTGTTACTTATACTTGGCCCACTTGACCCTACTGGCAGTCTGGGCAGGTTTTCTCATTATGAAAAGATATTTAAAACCTCTCAAATAAAAGTTATTTTTCTTGGCTCTATAATACCAAAGTCCTGTATGAGAGCTTTGCCCCCTTCTCACTACGCATATTAAATCCACCGTCTCAAAATATTTTGTTAGCCTCTCATATAATTTAAAGCCTACTGGAGTAAAATTCCTCTTAACCCACTGGTCGCCGATTAACCACGCCATTATCTTACCGGGTTTGAGTATTCGGTGAACTTCTATGGCAACTTTTTCTAATTCATGATAAAAACGTTCATCTTCACAAGAGATTCTCCCAATATCCTGAGTATGGTCTGAATATTTAACATTATCACCATAGGGAGAATCAATAAATACTAAGTCCACGGATTTATCGGGTAGTGGGATATTCCGTGCATCATTTTGAATAACTTCAGGATGTTTAGGCGTAAGGTCATATCCTATTACTTTCCGCCCTTCCTCTTTACACACATCGACTGTTGTTCCACTCCCTGCCATTGGGTCTACGACTAGGTCACCAGGCTCTGTGTATCTTTGAACAAGGTTCCAAATCAAAAATGCTGGTGTAACACCCTGAAACTTATTGTTACCTTTTGGTGTTTTACCGTAACTCTGCTTTGGATAATCCCACAGGGTAGTGACTTCAAAAGGTGGCTTTTCATCTGCTTGGGTAACGGTAGGTGCTGGTGCTACCTCTGCTTCAGGAAATAGAGATAAAGTGCTAGAACTATCTTTCACCTTATTGCTTTTGCTCATTAACCAACTCCCTGAGGTCATCAATAAATTTATCAAACATCTTAACCTTTGGACTCTCCTCTACCTTCGTCTCACTCATCACGTAACTCCCATCCGTATCCATCTCGACTATGGCACGCCCTTTCTTTGCTGGAGTCCTTATTTCTAGCGTCCTATCCTCATCAGGCGTTATAAAAAATACCCTAATATGTTCTGTAGCTTTGTCTCTAGCTAGTTTTATCTTCCAGTATCCTGTTTGAGCAATTCTTTCACGAAGGGTTACTTTGCTAGAAATAACAGCTATAACTTTTAATGTTTCTGGGTCATAAGCAATAATATCTACGTCAGGCAGATGAGAACCAAATTCCCCATAATCAACCAAGAGATTCCTTTTTACCACGCTCAATTCTTTTGAAAGATTTTCACTTTTTGTTCTCTCAAGTTTATTACCATCTACTAATTTCAAACCTAAGCTTTCAATTTCATCTCTTATTATATAAGCAATAAGTTTCTCAAGGTTTTTCCCCTTAAATGGCTTCCACGATTGTCCAAGATCTCCTTGAGGTGTTGGACTTTTAAGAAAATCTCTCCTATGTATCTCTTTAGCTTCACTTAGCAGCTCAGAAATATGTTTATATGCTTCTACTCCAAACCTCCTCTTCTTATCCTCATACATTCTTATTAAATCTTTTAGTTTCATACTAACTCAGGCCTCAAAAGTAATATTTTCCCCATCAATTCACTCGTTTTCTTCAACGCCATCCCAGCAATCTAGATGGCAAGCGTATCTGACAGAAGAACCTTGAAAATCTATCTCATCATCTGAGTTTACAATCATTCCCTCAGCTACAACAAGGACATTTTGTTCCTTTCCCATTAGTTCCCCGCACTTGTCACAGGTGATAACACCTAAATGAGCCTCCATCATATTCGTCTCCTCCCAGCAGTATTTATTTCTCTTTCCGCGCAGCCGATTCTCTAAAAGCTACTGAAGCTAAACCTGACCCCCACCTTACCTTCATTAAATGCATCACGATACCCATCAGGAAGGGATGTCTTTCTCCCCAGGGCACTAACAATTCATAGACCGCAGAATTATAAATTTCATCCTCTTTGCGGTTCTTCTCCCTGGCCTGCTTTATTCTATCAAGGACGTACTTTCTCCTTAAAAGCTTGGCTCGGTATCTTTCCTCTTCCTTGGTCAAAGGTCTATCCGGGTTAGACAGCTTATCT
>JAUWBK010000097.1 GCA_030605045.1 Dehalococcoidia bacterium | reverse complement strand
TAACACTGAACAGGAAATAGAAAACATTAATGCTATGTACATGCGGGAGAACTTTAATTTAGATTCTTTACGCCAAGAACTTTTATCCTTACGCTCACAGAATCTGGAAGAAGCTAACTTCGAAGAGAAGGTAGAACTTATTGCCCGTCTGGGCGTGAAGGTAGTACCTACCGAGGACCTTAAGACGCGCCGTATCTGTTGTCGATTAAACATGGATAATGCTTTAAAAAAGGGAGGTGAAAATGGTTTAACAAAAGTGACCTTTGGTGGAGCTGGGGTATCAATAGGTAGAACTTTTGAGTTGGCTTTTGGTCTTACTATATAGCCCCAACGCTCTCGCCAACCCTTATCCTCCCTTCGGCAAATATCTCCCTCCCCGAAATCCTAACTACATTCCGCACGTCCAGAGTCCGTCTACCAGTTTTGAAGCATTGACAGTCACCTAAACGTAGGCTAAATTAAGCCGTAGTAATGATTTAGGGGGGACTGACAAATGCGTATTGTCTTGTTCGGTCAGGCAGCCTTTGGTGAGAAAGTCCTCGAGGCATTAGTCAAAAATGGAGAAGAGGTGGTTGGCGTTTATACATCACCTGACGTTCCGGGAAAGGCAAACCCACTGAAGGAACTGGCGCTTCAGCTAAATACCCCGGTCTTTCAGCCAGAGAGAATGCGGGCTCCGAAAGTTTATGATGAATATATCAAACTGAAACCAGAGCTGAACGTTATGGCTTTCGTCACTGATATCTTACCTGAATCTATCTTAAAGTATCCTAGGTTGGGTACAATACAGTACCATCCCTCACTACTGCCTAAGCATCGAGGGGGTAGTGCCATCAATTGGGCGGTAATTAACGGTGAGACGAAGACAGGGCTGACCATTTTCTGGCCGGAGAAAGGAATCGACACCGGGCCTATCCTGTTACAGAAAGAGGTGGAAATTTCTCCTGGCGATACCGTAGGGTCGCTCTACTTTAACAAACTTTTCCCTCTCGGCATAGAGGCAATAGTTGAGAGCATTGAGTTAATTAAGCAGGGCAGAGCGCCACGAATCCCACAAGATGAATCACAAGCTAGCTACGAAGGCTTGTGTGCCGAAAAAGACGCGGTAATTAACTGGCACCAGCCGGCAAAACAAACCTATAACCTTATTCGCGGCACCAACCCTCAACCGGGGGCAACAACCAGTTTGGGTAACCGATGGTTCAAAATCTTTGACTCGGAATTACGGGCTGGCGTTGCCGGTGGCTCGTCGGGAGAAATCATTGACATTAACAGTCAGGGATTTGTTGTGGCGGCCACCGATGGGGCAATCGTGATTAAACGCGTGCAGGTAGCTGGCTCACCGAAGATAGCCGCCGCCGATTTTGCCGCACAAGTAGGCTTGAAAGCAGGCGATAGACTTGGTGAGTAGGGCTTGCTAATGCTGCGGGCAGGGAGTATAATGTCGCCAAATGGTGAAGGGCTATCTTCTCATCAAGTTGGTCCCAGGGTTGGAATCCGATGCCATGTCCCAGATTCGCGCCATCCCCGGGATCACCGATGTAAACCTCGTCTTCGGACAGTGGGACGCGGTAGCCATCGCCGAAACCAAAAGCCTTTTTGAGCTAGCCCGGATAATTATCGGTGAGGTCCGTGGCATCCAGGGTGTTCAAGACACGGCAACGCTGGTGCAAGGCGAGTTATAGACGAATTACTTCGGTCCTTGCCACGATATTTTCCGTCGGCAAGGGTTATTTTGATTTTCCTGGCTTCGCTGAAAACTATGCCTTTGCGTTAGAAGCGAATAGAGGAGGTGGGAAAAATGTCCATACTGATTACTGGTGGCACCGGTTTTATCGGTGTTGGGCTGGCGCAGAAACTGGTGGAGAGGGGTGAAGAGGTTATCTTGTTTGACATTGCGCCGCAAACGGAGCGCGTCGCCGAGCTCAAGGATAAGGTAAAGATTGTCCGAGGTGACCTCAAGGTCTGGCCCGAAGTAATGAATGTGGTCAAGGAAAATAATGTTGAGGACATATTTCACCTGGGTGCGATGTTAAGCGTACCATCAGAGGGGAACCCCTGGGGCTCTTTCCAAACCAATGTTGCCGGAATGATGTACGTCCTGGAGGCAGCCCGACTTTTTGGGGGAAAGCGGGTCGTTTTTCCCAGCAGTATCGCTTCTTACGGTTTAGGAACGGGTGAAGTTATCACCGACGAAACGCTGCAACGACCGATTACCATGTACGGTATAAGTAAGGTTTACGGTGAGCTTCTGGGCCGGTTTTATCGGCGGAAGTTTAACCTCGACTTTCGTTGCTTACGCTATTGCGGAGTCATCGGCCCCGGTGTTAAGACCCCGGGGGTAGCGCAGTACAATGCCTGGATGATTGAAAATGCCATCCTGGGCAAACCTTTTGAATGTTTTGTTACCGAAGACACTACCGTACCGGTTATCTACTTCAAAGACGCCATCCACGCCACGCTAATGCTGTACGATGCACCCAAGGAGCAAATTAAGACGGTAAGCTATAATATCTCAGAAGTATCGCCGGCACCAACCGCCAAGGAACTGGAACTGACAATCAAGAAATTCATTCCTGAAGCTAAAATCACCTATAAGCCAGACCCGCTGGTGATGGAATATTACCGGAATCGAAGTATGAAGGTCATTGACGACCGCCGGGCGCGGGAGGAATGGGGCTGGAAACCTATGTATAGTAGCTTAGAAGAAATCGTGGCCGATTTCATCCAGGAGGTAAGAACCAGACCCAAGTTTTACGGCTTGGGCTAACAGAGGTGATTAATCCCTGGACTTGCGGAATGTAGTTACGACAGTGGAGAGGGGGAAACAGCGTTGTCAATGGGATGTATATGAGTTCATCAACTAGATATTGGTTTTCTCCTTTATCTGCTCATTTAAGTCGTCCAGTAGATAGCATAGAGTCCTCTTACCTGTTGTGCCTGGACCAACTCCCTTCCTACCCCATTTTCGTGGGTCCACCAAATGGTAATTGGGACATTTCTTCAGGCCTAAGCATCTATCTTCACCATATTCACACACATACCATCTTGCTACCGCTTCCATTAGATTCATACTTTACTCCTAATCCGATATGCTGTTTTTAATTCGATTTCACATCAGGTAAGTGCTATTATAGTCCTATTTGTCTAATTGTCAATACCCCGCTGGTCCCAAGCTTAGCCCTCCATCAACGATAATGTTTTGCCCCGTAATATAACTGGACTCGTCCGAGACCAAGAAAAGCACCACGCTGGCTATTTCCTCAGGCTTGGCCAGCCTACCTAGCTTAATCCCTTTTGCCCATTCTTCTATGCGCTCTTTAGCCACCATGGCGAGGACACGCGGGGTTCCGACTATGCCAGGGGAAATACAGTTAACATTAATCCCATAAGGCGCCACCTCTTTGGCGAGCGCTCTCGTGAAACCAATTATGCCTGCCTTGGCAGCGGAGTACTCAACTCCCTTCAGCATACCTATTGTCCCAGACGTAGAGGAGATGCTGACAATTTTGCCAGTATGCCTTTCAATCATATGATTGATAACCGCCCGCGCACAGTTAAGTGTCCCGAGGAGATTAAGATTAACTATTTCTTCTCCACGTTCTTTGTCTGATTGGGCGAAGAAATCGATCTTTGTTTTAATCGAAGGCCCGGTGGATCCGCCAGCCACGTTTACCAGTATATCTATTTGGCCAAAATTATCTAAAGTAACTTCGACCAACTGTTTTGCCTTGTCAACCTTCGTTATATCTAAATCTACAGCCAGCGCTTCATGCCCTGAGGCATTGATTTCATCGACAACTTTCTTAGCTTCTTCAACATTTAAGTCAGCAACTACTACTTTGGCGCCTTCTATGGCAAGGAGTTTTGAAATCTCTCGCCCGATGGCACCAGCACCACCAGTCACAATGGCCACTTTATCCTTTACTCGCATATTATTATCTCCCCCTCTTACGATTTTAACTTTTTACTGGCTTGCCTCCAGTATAAGAGACTATTCTTTCTTAGCTTTATTATAGTGCTCTCTCAGTTACCAGACCCCGATGGCGCAACCATCTTTACGGGGGTCTGAACCAGCGATGAGTGCCTTAGTTGAGGGGTGTATCATAATGGCCTGTGCCCCGCCAAATTGCTGGGAGTACGGGTCATCCAGCGCCACAATCTGGTGCCCTTTGTCAGTCAGTTCCTTGAGAACGCTTGGCGGGAAACCCGGTTCAAAGGCACATCCATTATTGACTTGATAATACCTGAATCTGGGGGCATCCAGCGCCGTCTGCACATCCATGCCGAAATCAATAATGTTGAGCAACACCTGGACATGTCCCTGCGGCTGCATAAAGCCGCCCATAACGCCGAAGGTGAGGAACAAATCACCATCTTTGAAGACCATGGCTGGGATTATGGTGTGATAGGGCCTCTTGTGAGGCTCGATGCAGTTGGGATGGCCAGTCTCGAGGGAAAACATGCTACCGCGATTTTGCAGGCAAATGCCGGTACCCCCTACCACGATGCCAGAGCCAAACCCTCCGCAAAGACTATTGATAAAAGAGACACTGTTTTCCTCCTTATCGGTCACCGCTAGGTAAACGGTATCTCCTTCAGTACCCGGAATACCTGCCTCTACTGCTTGCTTGGCCTTATTCATATCTATGAGGAGCCTTCTTTGTTGGGCGTAGGACTTAGATAGCAGGTTCTTTAAAGGGATGTCCACAAAGTCGGGGTCAGCCACATATCTGTTGGCATCGGCAAAGGCCAGCTTCATGGCCTCTATCAGGAGATGCAGATACTCAGCGGAGTTATGCCCCAGAGACTGCAGGTCATAGCCCTCCAACATATTTAAGGCTAGAAGCGCAATGAGTCCCTGACCGTTGGGTGGGCATTCGTAG
>JAUWBK010000067.1 GCA_030605045.1 Dehalococcoidia bacterium | reverse complement strand
AAAGGATAAGATTAACCCGACCCTGGAGATTTCCGGCATCTTGTTTACCATGACCAACTCCCGCACCTTGCACAGCAAAGAGGTTATGGAGGTTACCCGGAGAGCCTTTGGCGACCGGATAAGAATATTTGATGTCATTATTCCTAGTAGTGTTCGCTTCAAGGAAGCTCCGGCGGCGGGAAAGTCAATCCTGACCTACGCTCCCAAGTCTGACGGAGCTAATGCTTACCGATTACTGATAGAAGAGGTGATGAAAAATGAAAAGGGCTAGTGTCACTGAAGAACTTGCCTACGGCAACGCTTTGGATCGTCTCACCGGCGCGGATAAAGCAACGGCACCACCCCCAAAAGTAGAACCGACCGAAGCAACTGAGAAAGCCACGATTAAGCTATCGGTATTTCTTAACCGTGAAGAAGATGCTTACCTGGAGAACCTGGCTTCAACCGCGAAGTTCAGCGGCGGTAAGAAGCTCAGTAAGACTAGACTCATTGAGGCCATGGTGCGGGCTTTCCGTACCAGTAAGCTGGATGTGCGCGGCGTGAAGACCGATGAAGAACTCTCCAAGAGAGTAACTGCGCAATTGCGCTAATGAGTAATTACGCAAGGCTATTTAAAGCAACAATAAATAAGCTTAATAAATATGCAGTATTTGTGGAATTGTTAAATATTTCCTGCCAAGATCCATATAGTCCTTATACCCTATAATTTCTTTTTTAATGGCGTCCTCAAATTCAAGTCCTTGGTACAGGAATTTTTGGCTAACACCTGAGCCAAGTAGGCTTTGAAATCTTCCTTCCACAGCAGGGTCAATATCATAAACATAGAAACCTCTTAGGATAGTGCTCATATCTATTCCCAATGCAAATAGGTAGCGGAAAAACATGTCCGTACTGGGAAACGAATAACCTAGTACAAATATATTTTCAGCATCCTTTAACTCATTAGCAGCTCTTCGCCAGACTTGCTCGATTTGTTCATGAAAAGCAGTTTTGTTCCATGTCGGCGGCACAATAAACGGGTTCTCTTCCAGAGTTTTATTGCAGCTAGAGCATTTTAATCTCTTCAATCTTGATATAATCGGTAAAATACCATAATCCAAACCAGCTTTGGATTCTGTCTCCCGAAATTCTCTGTAAGGAACAATCTTCCCACACTCTTCATTACTGCACCTTCCCCAATTTATGGAACCGTGAAGCTTTAAATAAGTCACAGAGTTTCCTTTTAATGGTAAATCCCCTAAACAGTAATCAGGTAATAACTTATTCCTATAAAGCGAATATTCCAATCCCAAGTCATAATTGAATGTTATTACTGATAAACTCCTATTTGCTTTGATTAGTTTGCGGATTATTTCAGTAAAATCGTAATATGCCTCAAAAGGATTTATTCTATAATCATTAGGCACTTTAGTGGTCTTCTCTAAAGTATATCCTATAACTTTACTGATTGAAGATGTTAGTCTCTCTAATTTGTCGGCTCCTTCAATTCCTGGTAGCCTGCCTAGCAACTTACCCATTTCAAAAGCGGCGTAAACATCTTCTATGTTGTATGTATCAATTATCGCCTTTGATTGGGCAGCGTGTAGTTTACCCACAGCATCAAATACATTCTCAAAATCTTCCTTTACCTCGTCTACTTCTCCGCTTCTAAATAAGTCTTCAGCCACTTCAAGGAAGTTATTCATGAGCGGTGTTCCACAGTGAGCGGATGCTCCTGCTCCCAGCACGAATACTATCTTACTCATTGTCTAATCCTCCTCCCCTAGTTTTACCTCTGACCAGCCCTACCCCTATCGCTTCCCGCAAGGTGCTCACCGGGATGAGCTCAATATCTTTAGGGGTGGGGCTAACCTTGGCACCGACTTTTGGCACTAGGCATCGCTTAAAGCCCATTCTGGCCGCTTCAGCAACACGCCTCTCTAGCTGAGAAACGACTCTTAATTCACCGCTCAACCCCATCTCCCCCACTGCCACCAGGCTGGGATCAACCCCTACCTCACGGAAGCTGGAAGCAATCGACAGGGCGATACCTAAATCAGCCGCTGGTTCGCCAATCTTGAGTCCACCGGTAACATTAACGATAATATCCTGATTGCCAAGCCTTATGCCAGCTCGCTGCGTCAGCACGGCGGTAACTAACAGCAATCGATTGAAGTCAACCCCGTTGGCAGTGCGCCGCGGTAAGCCAAAGCTGGTAGGCGTGGTCAGGGCTTGAACCTCGACCAGCAGGGGACGGCTACCTTCAAGGGTAGGCACAACTACTGAGCCTATAGCCTCAGCCCATCGTTGGGAGAGGAATGCCCGTGATGGGTTGTCCACCTCGACCAGTCCCTGCTCTTTCATCTCAAAGACACCGACCTCGTTAGTCGAGCCAAAGCGGTTTTTCACGCTGCGTAGTAAACGGTAGGCACTAAAAGGCTCACCTTCAAAGTAGAGCACGGCATCAACAATGTGCTCCAGAACTCGCGGGCCGGCAATAGTCCCGTCCTTGGTGACATGCCCGGCAATGAAAATGGGTACTCCGCTGAGCTTTGCCCATTGCATCAGTCTTAGGGTGCACTCTCGCACCTGGGTGACACTGCCCGGGGCAGTACCTAGCTCCGGGATATAAACGCTTTGAATCGAATCAATGACCGCCAGACTTGGTGCTAACTGCTCAATCTGATTTAGGATAACCTCTAGGTCAGTCTCGGCCAGAAGGTAAAGTCCCTCACCCTTTACCCCTAGGCGCTCTGACCGTAGCTTGATCTGGTGCAACGTCTCTTCACCGGAAATGTAGGCTACCCTACCCTTATCCTGCGCGATTAAGGCGGAAGCTTGCAGCAAAAGGGTAGATTTACCAATGCCGGGGTCACCACTAATCAGTACCAGGGAGCCCGGTACCAGTCCGCCACCGAGCACCCGGTTAAACTCGGTCAGAGGCAGTGGTAAGCGGTCGGCGTCGGTAAAAGTCACCTGAGATAGCTCTTGGGGTGGGCTAACCGAAGCAAGCGTCCGAGAAGGGGCCACCGGAGCCGTGACTATTGTTTCGACGAAGGTATTCCATTGCTGGCAGTCAGGGCAGCGTCCCAGCCATTTTAAGCTCTCCTTGCCACACTGCTGACAGACGAAAATCGTCCTTTTATCTGATTTGCGCACGACTTGACTTTACCCGATTTTCAGTAATAAGGCAAGGGGGAAGTTCCCGGTATGCTTCGGGAATTTGAGAAGGACGAAGCCCTTCTCAAAAAACCTTTCCCTCTCCTGGAGCATAAAAGTCATTGCGAGGAGCGGAGCGACGAAGCAAACCAAAAGATAAAGACAGGATTGCTTCGCCTTCGGCTCGCAATGACACATCAGGCAGAAGGAGAGGCTCTGCCCTTAGGGGCTTTAGCCCAGAGGGGGGATAAAGGGGGATGGGGTTAAAATAAACTGAAGAAAAAAGAGGTCAATAAGTAATCTAATAGACTTCGCTGGGGCAATACCTCAGCCTCCAAAAATACTGAAGAACACGCCACCGGGTCTGAATCCGGTGATATAAATTCCAGCGATAATAGCAGTGGTAATTACGCCGGCAACGCACGGGCCCATGGCAAAAGGTAAAATCATCGCTTTCTTGTTGACCGCAGCGGCGCATTTTTGCGCCACCTTGGCCGTTGTCGGCACACAAGACACCGCAGCAATGCCGAGCAGGGGGTTAAAGGGTTCTTTGGTTATCTTGCGGTAGATTAAGGCGCCAGCGATTCCACCTAAGCCAGATAAGGTGAGCGCCACTACACCCAGAATCAGCAAAATCAGCACCTTTGGATCTAGGATGATATCGACGCCGAGCAAAGCGCCCAGGGTAAAGCCCAGGAAAAAGGTTGCTCCGTACAGGAGCGGTCCGGATAAGAATTCTATATATCTCGTGATTCCCGCCTCTTTGATGGCTAAACCGAGGAAGAAAGAGGCAAACAGGGGAGCCGCTACCGGGAATAGTATGCATAGGAAACCGCAAGCAGCAATGGCAAAGGCAAACTTGGCTCCCGAGGATACCTGGGGTATGGTGCGCCAGTCCATTTCTGTCGCTCTCATCCGTCTCGGTATAATTCTCGCTAATAAAGGATAACCGGCGTAACAAACACCGAGATAAACATAGGCAACAACCGTGATGGGCACAAATAATTCTCTGGCCAGCATGATGGAACCATAAAGGACCATCGGACCATCGGCTCCACCCACCAGCGCAATCGACGCTGCCTCATTCGGCTCCAGGCCCATCGCCATAGCAATGGGAAGAGTAACTATGGTGCCGAGTTCAGCACATATCGCCAAAAAGAGACTCATAAATGGCTTGGCAAGTAAAATGTCAATGTCAGTTATGGCACCGATGCCCATGAAAACGAGGCAGGCGATTAAGCCATTGCTGAAAGTGAAGGTGTAAATTGGCTGCAGGAAGTCTATTTGCAGATAGTACATTACCTCTTCAACGTTGCCAGCCAGGGGGTTGATAAAAAGAGTGCCCAGGGCCATGGTTTCCACTTCCATTACCATGAGGCCGCCGTTCACGGCTATCATACCTACCCCCATGGGGAGCATTATCAGCGGCTCTAGGATTTTCTTGTAGGAGAGGAAGATGAAGAGGAAACCAAGGGCTATCAGACCTAACCTGGCAAAAGCAATCGAGGGTTCAGTCAAGAAGAAGGTGTAGATACCTTGGAATAACTCCAGGATCAGCATTGATGGTGACCACCTTTAACTCTCTTGTTGAGCACTATCCGCGGCGGCACCTTTTCCTCCTCTCTGGACAATCAGTGCGATGAGCTTGATAATGAGGGCGACACATAGGGCAATGAGCATGGCAATGCCGTAAGCTATTAAGGCGAAGATTAACGATTTTACTACCATGTTATCTCGTTATAACATAATTTTGGGATAATTACCAAAAAGATTAAGCCCTTTCGCTAAGCGCATCAACCGGTTACCCTGATACAGAATCCCCATTTCTAAAAGGCCGAACAATAACCCCCCACTTCTTAATATTCGATAATCGCAATCGTGTCGCCGGGTTTAACTGACTGATCAGCCGTAACCCCTATTTTGGCAATAGTACCGTCTACTGGGGCCAGTATCGGGTTCTCCATCTTCATTGACTCCAGTATGCAGATTGTATCTCCCTCTTTAACCTCGTCACCTACGTTGACATCGACACTGATAATCTTACCAGTTATGGGAACTTCTATATTCTCTTGTGCCATTTTCAGTTCCTTTCTACGTATAGGTAACTCGCTTTATCTTATTTTGACTGACGACTCAATTAGTGCCACGGCTTTTTGGCGAATTAAAAAGGGCGGTTGGCTACCTCTTTTCGTTTCCACCGCCCTTATCATACAAAAAACTAGCCTATTTGTCACTATACATTATTTCTCATCTCCCGTTAAAGCGCCCACCGCAGTCGGATGAACGACAATCTCTTCACCCTCCAGATCAACGACCACGGTATCCCCAGATTGGAATTTGCCGCGGAGCAAATCTTCAGAAAGTTTGTTTTCAACCATATCCTGAATCGCCCGACGTAGCGGCCGAGCCCCGAAAACTTCATCGTAGCCTTTTTCACCCAGGAAATCTTTGGCCGCTTCGGTTACCTCCAGCTTGATACCCTTCTCACTCAGCTGCTGGTCTAGTGAAATCAGCATCAGGTCAACTATCTGTCGTATTTGTTCCTTGGTCAGGGAATGGAAGACAACCACCCCATCAACCCGGTTAAGAAACTCGGGGCGGAAGGTCTTCTTCAATTCACCGAGCAAGTTCTCCTTCATCCTCTCGTAGGTCTGCTCCCTGGTTTTGGCTTCATTACTCCGAGAGGCAAAACCAATAGTGGTGCCTTTACGGATAAGCTCGGCGCCGATATTGCTGGTCATCACAATAATGCTATTGCGGAAGTCAACCCGGCGTCCCTTGGCATCGGTCAGGTGACCGTCATCAAATATCTGGAGCAGCAAATTAAACACATCGGGATGCGCCTTCTCAATCTCATCAAGCAGGATGCAACAATATGACTTGCGCCTCACTGCCTCAGTTAGTTGCCCGCCTTCTTCATAACCAACATAGCCTGGCGGTGCCCCCACCAAGCGGGATACAGCAAATTTTTCCATAAACTCAGACATATCAAGCCGGATGAGGGTATCCTCACTACCAAACATAAATTCCGCCAGGGCTCTGACCAGCTCCGTCTTACCGACGCCAGTTGGGCCAAGGAAGATGAAGTTACCTATCGGGTGTCTCGGGTCCTTTAGTCCGGCTCGGGCTCGTCTTATCGCTTTGGAAATCGTGTTAATTGCCTCATCCTGACCGATAATACGCTGGTGTATCACCTCTTCCATATTAAGCAGGCGATTGGTTTCATCACCGGCTAACTGCACCACCGGAATGCCGGTCCACATACTGACCACTTCGGCGATGTTTTCCGCAGTTACTACCGGCTTACCCTGCTCCTTCTCAGCTCGCCACTCTTCTTCCAGCCCCTTTATCTTTTCCTCTTCTTGAAGCTCCTGCTCCCGCAGTTCCGCAGCACGGTCATACTCCTGAGCCGCTAGGGCCGCATCTTTATCTTTGCGCTTAGTCTCGGCAAGCTGCTTGGCTTCTTTCAAGGTCATGGGCATGGTATAGTACTTAATCCTTACCCTTGAGGATGCTTCATCGGTCAGGTCAATGGCCTTGTCGGGCAGAAAACGGTCAGGTATGTATCTAGCAGCTAGCGTAGCTGCTGAATTTAAGGCTTCCTCACTTATCGTCAGGTGGTGGTGCTCCTCATAGCGCTCTTTAATCCCGCGTAAAATCTCCAGTGTTTCTTCTACTGAGGGTTCTTCCACCAAAACCGGCTGGAAGCGGCGCTCCAGAGCCGCATCCCGTTCCACGTATTTGCGGTAATCATCAAGAGTGGTGGC
>JAUWBK010000094.1 GCA_030605045.1 Dehalococcoidia bacterium | reverse complement strand
ATTGACCAGCGTCCCAGTGGCATTGATGCTGAGGTTATGTCTCAGATGGGGACGAAAATAACCTGTCTTCTGGACAACGAGCGGGATATTGATAGTGTCCTGGCCGGTGTCTCTGGCAAAAGCGCCCTCAAATCAGTGCTGTCCAGGCTGGAATCCAGGCAGCAGGCGCTCATCTTTGGGCACGCGGTACCGATGCCACTGGTCATCAGGACAAGGGAGTATGGCTCCGCCCAGTCTTATCAGGACTTTACCTCCGGTGAGTCAGCCGAATTTAAAGGGGGAGCCGAAAAAGACATTGAGGAGTTGTGGGGCTAATCTGTACATAGATATAATAATGGTGGCTTTGGTCATAATTATCTTTTTCTGTTATCAGCGCAATTTCTTTAATGTTTACCCTTGGTTTTGGAGGAGAGGAAAAATTGACTAGGAAGAAAGTTGGTCTAGCTCTCGGTGGTGGCACCGCCCGAGGACTGGCTCACATTGGCGTGTTGACCGTTCTGGAAAAAGAGGGCATACCTATTGACCTTATTGCCGGCACCAGTGCCGGTGCGATTTTTGGTTCCCTTTATGCCCAAGGTAAGGATGCCAGTGAGATAAAAGAGCTGGCTCTAGACCTGGAGCGGCACAAATTGGCTCGTTTCATCGACCCTTCTCTGTCCAAAACTGGTTTCATCAAAGGCCAGAAAATCAAAGACTTGCTGGTGTCATTTATTGGTGGCGACATAAAGTTTAGCGATTTAAGAATACCCTTTGCCTGTGTCGCCACTGACATTGAAACCGGTGAAGAGGTGGTCATTGACCGTGGTTCCGTGCCCGAGGCAGTAAGAGCTAGCATTTCGATTCCGGGACTATTTACCGTCGTGAAAAGGGGAGGCAGGTATCTGGTTGATGGTAGCCTGACGAATCCAGTGCCGGTAAGTCTTGTGAAGCGAATGGGGGCAGACTTTATCATTGCGGTGAATGTAATACCTGATGTGGCTGGCCGATCTCGCCAGGGGGCTAAAGAAAGAGCGAAGGATTTCAAAGAGCCCAATATCATCCATATCCTGCTGCAATCTATCTATATTGGTACTTATTCATTGGTGCGGGCCAGTTTTGAGGAGGCTGATATCGTCATTGAGCCCGATGTAGCGAATATTGGTGCTGGAGAGTTCCACCGTGCCCAGGAAGGCATTCTGCTGGGTGAACTGGCGACCGAAAGCTCCGTTCCTGAAATCAAAAGGAAACTGGAAGTCCTAAATTAGCCCTAAATTCAGGGAAATCTTAAAGAGGTTGACAAAAGCGGGTTTATATTTTATGATTAATATTGCAAATGAGTTGCATTAGCAATAGATAATAGGTGATTGTGCTATGCTAATTACTAGTCGTAAAGTTTTGAATCGAATCGGGAAAAGGGTTACTCATCAGCGTTCCTTAATTATGGAAATTATCCGGCAGGGGCGGGGACACCTTGATGCCGATGAAATCTATCGTCGGGCCCGTGAAAAGGAGCCACGCCTTAGTCTGTCCACCGTCTACCGGACTTTGCAGATGATGAAGAAACTGAATTTGGTCGAGGAACTACATTTTGATGATAATCATCATCATTATGAAGTGAAGCCATCTGCGGAGCATCATCACCTAGTATGTCTCGGCTGTGGTCGGGTTATTGAATTTAACTACCCGCTGTCTCGTTACCTAAAAAAGAGAGCCCCTGAAGCTAAAGACTTTGACATCGTTGAAACTGAGGTGCGCATGACCGGCTATTGCGCTAAATGCCGCCGGAGTCTGAAATAAGTTTTGGTCTATTGGTTGCTGATAGTAAAGCATTTATTTTAGTTGAGATGAATTATCCAGAAATACCGGAAAGGTGATTTATGTCTGAAGGAAAGCTAGTAAATCTGCGTCAGATGCCGCCCGGGCGGAGCGGTAAAGTAGTGGAGATTCAAGGTGGGGCAGGGTTGTTTAATCGCCTGAGCGCGTTAGGGGTGAGGCCGGGTAAGAAGATAACCAAGGTCAGTTCTATGCTGATGCGAGGACCGGTAACTATCCAGTCAGGTAATACCCGGTTGGCGATTGGTTTTGGCATGGCTAACCGGATAATCGTTGAGTTGGATGAGGCCTAGGATGACGTGCCATAGTGTGAAAAATGAGCGCATCAGGCAAAAAAGTGGCGTTAAGAGAATACTCTTAATGGGTAACCCCAACGTGGGTAAGAGCGTGTTTTTTTCCCGCCTCACCGGAGTTCGTGTCATTGCTTCCAATTATCCCGGTACCACGGTGAGCTATATGCGTGGTTTCATGAAGCTGGGAGAAGAGGAAGCTGAAGTTATTGACGTGCCTGGTACCTACACTTTGGAACCCACTTCTGAAGCTGAGGAAATAGCCTTAAAAATGCTTAATACCGGGGATATCGTTATCAATGTGGTTGATGCCACCAATCTGGAGAGGAATCTTAATTTAACTTTGCAATTACTGGAAACGGGAACCCCGATGATTGTAGCTTTGAATATGTGGGACGATGTTGGGCATCGGGGAATACATATTGATTTGAAGCGGCTTGAAGAACTACTGAGTGTGCCGGTTATTCCCACGGTAGCGATAACCGGGCAGGGAATAAAGGAGTTGGTCGAGCATATCCCTTACGCCACTTCACCTGAGTTGGCACCAAGTGAGCATGATGAGCGCTGGCTGGCGATTGGAAATATCATCGACCAGGTACAGCAGGTTACCCATCGCCACCATACCTGGCTGGAGCGCCTGGAAGACACCAGTGTAAAACCTCTTACCGGGGGTTTTATTGCTTTAGCGGTCCTCGTTGGTGCCTTTCTGGTGGTCCGTTTCATTGGTGAGGGCCTGATTGGCTATGTCCTTGACCCCATATTTGAGAACCTATGGACGCCGGTAATATTAGGCTTAAGCAGTCTCCTCGGCGGTACAGGTTTTCTGCACAGTATTCTAATCGGTAGTATCGCCGGTGGTGAAGTTAACTATGTTGAAGCCTTTGGTCTGCTGACTACCGGGCTCTATGTCCCCTTCGCTATGGTCTTGCCTTATATTGCCTCTTTTTACCTCATACTGGGTCTGCTTGAGGATATTGGCTATCTGCCGCGACTAGCCATTCTGATGGATACCATCATGCACCGTCTGGGATTGCATGGTTATGCTATCATTCCTACTCTACTGGGGCTCGGCTGCAATGTGCCAGCTGTTTTAGCTACCCGTATTCTGGAAAGCAGGCGGGAGAGGTTTATTGCGGCCACACTTATCTCGATTGCCGTCCCCTGTGCGGCGCTACAGGCAATGATTTTCGGTCTGGTTGGAGAGCGTGGCGGCCAGTATGTGGCTATGGTCTACGGGACATTGTTTATCGTGTGGATTATTCTGGGGCTCATCCTTAATCGGTTTGTAAAGGGATTTAGCCCGGAGCTGCTAATCGAGATACCACCATATCGCCTGCCTTTATGGCAAACGGTGTTACAAAAACTATGGATGAGGGTTCGTTGGTTCTTGAGGGAGGCTATTCCCATAATTTTAGCAGCGGTTCTGGTCATAAATATTCTTTATACCCTGGGCGTGTTCAATGCCATCGCTAATTTTACGGCACCGGTGGTGACTGGCCTTCTCGGGTTACCCAAGGAGGCGGTGGTGGCTCTGGTTATCGGTTTCCTGCGCAAGGATGTAGCGGTAGGCATGCTGGCTCCTTTAGCGCTAACTTCGGAGCAACTGGTTATTGGTTGTGTCGTTTTAGCTATGTTTTTCCCCTGCATAGCTACTTTTGTCGTGCTTCTTAGAGAGCTGGGTGTAGCCGGTCTGCTTAAAGCGGCCGGAATAATGATTGCCGTGGCCCTGTTGGTAGGGGGACTATTGAACTTAATCCTCTGATTTTTGAGCGAGAAATCAGAGTTGCGAGCTTAGCACCTTTATTCTATTCCCAGTTGAAGTTACCCCAATTCCTGAATCAACCACCGACACTATCTCAAAATCATCAAGCCAAAAGCCCCTGTCATTCCTCTTGACGACGATGAATTCGCCAGTGTCTCTCGGCTCTGGTGCCCTATGATATCTCAGATAGATATGAAAATCATCTAATCCGACGACTTCCATCTTTCCAAATGCGTGGGACATAGCAAAAATTGCCCTCTTGGCGGTACCGGAGATGTTCTTTCTGGCTTCCTGAAAGACTTGATATGCTCTAACCAAGGGAACAGCGTAAGGTTTATTGCCTATGGCTGGCCGGCATTGAAAAGTATAATAGGGAGAAACTCCTATGAAAGAGAGCTTTTTAAATAGCTCAGCCAAAACCTCTGGGCTATCATTCACACCACGAAGTAGAGGATTCTGGTTACAAAGAATCGCTCCACTTTTAATGAGAATATCTACCGCCTCAATTGCCTCTTTGGTTATCTCATTAGGATGGGAGAAGTGGAGCATGAAGTAGAGCCGTTTTTCGGGAGTACTGAATTCCTTTATCACCCTTGGCAGCTCAGGGTCATCTATAACCCGGAAAGGATTATAGACAGGCATCTTCGTTCCGACTCTTATAATCTGAACATGGTCAATCTCTCTTAGTGCCGAAATGACTTCTCTTAACCCTGCCGTTTTAAGCCGGAGTGGGTCACCCCCCGTCAGCAGCACATTGTTAACTTCGCTATGAGCTTTTATATATTGAACTGCGGGACGATAGTCCTTTAGGATTTCATGTTCCCTATGCTCCATAAAGAGCCTCTTCCGGAAACAGTAACGACAGCGACCGCCACACAAATCACTAAGGAGGAAAAGCGCCGTATCTGGATACTTGTGTTCGAGACCAAGCGCTAGCGTATAATCAGCTTCACGAGAGGGGTCAATGGCTCCCCATTCCTCGTCCTCAAGTTCTTCAGTAGTAGGAATTACCATTCTTCTTATGGGATCTGCTTTATCTTCCCAATTAATCAGCCCGAGATAATAGGTGTTTGCTCCAAAGGGGAACTTTTTGGTAACTTTTTCTAGTTCTCTCACTTCTTGAGAGGAAAGCTGAGGAACATCAGAGATGTTGGTAATATACCTTACTTTCTTCATGATGACCTCC
>JAUWBK010000035.1 GCA_030605045.1 Dehalococcoidia bacterium | reverse complement strand
AGTAGTAATACAATGCTCGGTGGAATGATTAAATCCAGCCAACGGATATCAGACTCACTTGGTTCCGTGAGTTTATGCAACACCGAATCATGTTTCAGGTCGAAAGTGCCAGGTGGAAGCAACAATTTGCTGATGGGGGAGCCTTCTCGTTTTACTTCCGGTAGAGCCGGAGGATTTATAACCTGCCCAAGTTTCTGAGAAAGCTTCTCCTGCAGCTCTTTCTGTTGACGTTCCCGTTCGATAGCGGCTCCAACATCTTCAAGAGAAAAATCAAATACCTGTTCGCTGATTGGACCTAAAAAGGTCCAGCCTTTAAGCTTGGGACCTCTTAGACCAGCAACATAGCCCAGACCACCCCAGAGCGCCATTCGGATAAGGAAATCGGCAAGGCTCATTGGTTGATTGTTTCTTTTTCTTTTCATCTTTTGTCCCCCTTTTCAGAAATAAAATGATTGTTGGATAGCTTTAAAACTGAACGTTCAGGCATTCAATTCCGTTCAAATCGTGCAACCTCTTAAACAAAATTTGGCTCATATTGTTATAGTTATTCAAATTGGAAATCCTTTAGGGAACCGCTCTAACGCGGTGTATTGTAAGGCTCTTCATCTGATGAGCTGTGCTTGCATGAGCCTTTGCGCCGGAGGTGGAAATCCGCGATCATCCTCGCCAAGATGTGAAATCCGGATTCGACATTATCGATACTACTAAGACCACGATGCGCTGCCGAATTCGGTTCGGCATCTTGGGCAAGATTATCATGCTGATTATTTTGCCGGTCTTCCAGACTCATAATCAGAGTATATAGGGAATCAATTAATCCGTCTAATCAATTAATAACATAGCATAGATATTGACAATAACATAAAGATACATTATAATACATTATTATTAAATATATACTACAGCTAACCTAGGAGAGGAATTATGCCGAAGAAGTATAAACCAGAGCAGAAGCGGCAATGGTTACAATACCGTGAGCAAGGTAAAAGCGATAAGTGGATCGCCAATTACTTTAAATGTGACGTCAGAACGGTTGTTAAAGGTATTGATGAAGCTATCAGGGAACGGGAAGCTGGCGCTGCCAGGATCCAGCTTATGAAAGATAAAATAGGCGAACACCAGACGGCATTGGTTGTTGTGCTAGATGGTATCGTATCGATGTTGGAGCTCCCATCTTATAATTCGGAAATACGCAAGGAGCCAAACGGGCGTGTAGTGCCTATTCCTTTATCCGGAGCGTTAGTAAAGCCAGACGCAGAGAATGAATTAGCCCTGGTTGTCCATGAAGAGGACTCTTTGAAATGGGAACTGCTTAAAGAGCATCTTAAAGGCGATAAACTGTGGAAAATGATTAATAAGTGGAAGGGCCCCTTTCTTGAGCATATCAAGGCGAGGGTGGCCCTACTGGACACAGCACAGAGATTGCTTGAAGCAGAGACGGGCCTGAAGTTGATAAAAAGGGCAAACGAAGTACCGGAAAAAGGTGGATTATTTCCAGTTGCTATAAAGGTCTTTTATGAGCTTGCCATATGTCAGGCCCTTGGGGTAAAAAATGAGACGAATCTGGAAGAGAGACTAATAGGTACGCCTGACGGTTATGTCAGAAACGGCCCGGGAGGTAGCGAATATGCTTACGCCCCTGGATTTCAGGATGAATGCAAGGAAAAGATCTTGGTAGCTCTGAATAAACTTCACGATTCCCAGGAAAAGAAACAGGTCATTTCATCACATATCGAAGCCGGGAAAATAACGGAAGAGACTAAGAGAGTTGCAGAAGAAATAAGCCTGATGCGCTGGCTTCCGGGACGATGCCGGGTCTGTAAACGCATGGGTGTGTAAACATTCATAGGGAGGTAATGAGTCATGAGAGTCGTGCTATACGCGAGAGTATCATCGGAAAAACAGGCCGAAAAAGACTTGTCTATTCCGGCCCAACTTAAGGCATTAAGGAAGTATGCTTTACAGCGTAATTGGGAAATACTTTCCGAGTATATAGATGAAGCTGAAAGTGCGAGGAGTGTAAATCGCCCGGCTTTTCAGGAGATGATAACAGCTGCCAAGAAGAAGGATAAGCCCTTTGACGTTATCCTCGTATGGAAGTTGTCCAGATTCACCAGGAATAGAGAAGACTCCATTATATATAAATCATTACTGCGTAAACGTGGGGTATCGCTTATCTCCATAAATGAGCAGATCGATGACTCCGCTGCGGGCAAGCTGCTGGAAGGTATGATTGAGGTGATCGACGAATTTTATTCGGCGAACCTTGCCCAAGACACGATGCGAGGCATGAAAGAGAACGTGAACAGGGGATTTTTCAACGGCGGTATCATACCCTTCGGATACAGAAAGGTAAAGGTATCCGCAGGTAATGCCCAGAAAACAAAGCTCGAACCTGACGATATTGAGGCCCCGATTGTCAGATATGCTTTCAAAATGGTAAAAGATGGCAAAGGTAGTAAAGAGATTGCCAGAGTGCTCAACTCAGATGGGTACCGTACACGCGCCGGGAAACTCTTCGGCACAACGATCATCAACTACTGGCTACGAAATCTGGTCTATACTGGGAAATTGGTGTGGAACCGAACCGATAAAACCAATGAAAGACCACTCCGTAAGCCTATTGAGGAGGTTATCGTGATACCGAATACTCATGAGGCTTTAGTATCAATAGATGACTTCAATCTGGTGCAGGCGCTTCTGTCTGATCGGCGTCCATTTGTTAGACACCCGAGAGTAGTAGCAAGTAAGTATCTCCTGAGTGGATTCTGTTATTGCGGGAAGTGTGGCGCGGCCCTTATTGGTACTGCAGCAAAGTCGGGGAAATATTCATACTACGAATGTAACGCCCGTTTTAAAAAGGGAAAAGAGGGCTGTGAGGGCATAAGGTTAGGGAAAGACAATTTAGAGGGATTCGTTGTCAGCAGGATAAAGGAAAATATCCTCACGGAAGAGAATCTCAAGCAGTTAGTTGCTTTGATAAACAAAGAATTACTGGAGACGTCTACACGCTGTGAAAAACAACTGCTTCAAACGGAAAAACAGCTGACTCAAACCAGCAACAAACTGACTAAGTTGTATATGGCTCTTGAGAGCGGGAAGTTGGATCTGGAAGACCTTGCTCCGCGAATTAAGGAATTAAGAATACACCAGCAAGAGCTGCAGAAGCAGCGAGACCATCTTCTAAGTAGCGTTAACTCGGAAGCATCGGAATCTTTGGATACCGATACTGTTATAGGTTACGTGAAAGAATTGGAACAAATACTGGGAGAAGCCCCGTTTCTCCAGCGGAAAACATTCATCAGGTCATTCGTGAAGCGTGTGGAGGTGAATCCGAAAAAGGTCGTTGTGGACTATACAATACCGTTACCCCTCGAAACAAAGAGAACTTCCACGAAGGAAGTTCTATATACTGACAGGATTGGTAGCGGGGGTTGGATTCGAACCAACGACCTTCGGGTTATGAGCCCGACGAGCTTCCACTGCTCCACCCCGCGTTGATGTAGCATTTTTTAGTATAATTCTGATTGAACGGGGTGTCAAGCCTGCTCCCCAGTTTATAAACTTATCGCATATTGACCAATTAAAATAAATGGGTTAGACTAAAGACAATGTTATACCTCGGCACTTCAGGATTTAGCTATGATGACTGGGTAGGAAATTTCTACCCGATAGGTATGCCCAAGCGGGAATGGCTGAGCTACTATGCCCGTGAATTTAATACCTGTGAGATAAACTCGACTTACTATGCCTTACCGAAACCATCAAACCTAAAAGCGATGGTGGAGAAAACCGGTGAAGGCTTTCTATTTTCGATTAAAGCGAATCAAGAAATGACTCACAAATGGGAAGATAACGCCCCAGTTTTTGAGACTTTTTGTGAGGTATTAGGGTCTATCGTTGCTACTGGGAAGTTAGCTTGTGTCCTGGCTCAGTTCCCCTATAGTTTCGAGTTTAATCGCCGCAACTGGGATTACCTCGAGCTGTTTAGAGAACGATTGGGGGAGTTGCCGACGGTGATTGAGTTCCGTAATGCCCGGTGGCTGAGGAAAGAAGTGTTTGACTGGCTTCGTCAGCATGATTTAGGCTTCTGTTGTGTTGATGAACCACAGTTACCTAATCTTTTGCCACCACTAGCTGAGACAACAAGTAAGATCGGCTATGTTCGTTTTCATGGGCGCAATAGCGCCAAGTGGTGGCAGCATGAGCAAGCCTATGAAAGATATGATTACAGCTATACTCCAGAAGAGCTCAGTGAGTGGCTACCTAAGATTCACAAACTTGATAGTGTCGCGGAAAAGACTTTTATCTTTGCCAATAATCACTGGCGCGGACAATCAATCGGTACCATCCGCCAGTTGCGGGTGATGCTGGACTAATCGGTCCTGCCTGCCATTGCTTTCTTAAGTAACGTTAGTATAATGGTATAATAACATATACATGAACCAAAATAAGAAAATTAGAGACGACCTATCTCAAACTTGAGAGTAGGGGGAGAGGAAAATGACAACTAATTTCAGTATACTTCGTTCTCGTTTGGAGAGTGAGCAAAAGCGTTTGGTTGAGGAATTGGAGCAACTGCTAGCTAGCGCTAGTCCTACAGATGAAAGACGGGAAGGTAGTCCTTTTGGCAAAAGGGAGGAGGAGGCTACGGAGACTCTCGAGTTAGAGAAGCGGACGGTCTTGGAGAAGCGTATCAAGGAGCAATTGGCTGACGTAGGACATGCTTTACTTAAATTTGACGAAGGCACCTACGGCTTATGTGATAATTGTGGTCAAGCGATAGACCCCGCCCGATTAGAGGCACTCCCACAAGCAAGTTTGTGCATGAAATGCAAAGCTCAGCAGGCAAAGAATGCGAAAGGTAAATCATCCCCGGGGTAAGTGGCGGAGTGTGGTCTTTTTCCTTATCGGGTTACTTATCGTGGTTGCTGACCAGCTCAGTAAGGCATGGATAAGGACTAATCTATCTGAGGGGCAATCGTTATTTGAGCTAGGGTTTTTTCGCATAACCCACATCCACAATACTGGGGCTGCCTTTGGCTTATTTCAAGGCCAATCATTCGCCCTCACCATTATTGCCATCGTCGCGATTACCATTATTTTAGTCTACGCTTTTATTAGTTATCGTTACTTTCCTTGGCTTGATAGTTTGCTGGGCAAGTTGGCTCTTGGTCTAGTTTTTGGCGGCACTGTGGGTAACCTGATTGACCGGCTCCGCCTTGGCTATGTTACTGACTTCATTGATTTTGATTACTGGCCGGCGTTTAACGTTGCTGATTCCGCGGTCACTATCGGTATTATCCTGTTTGCTTACACCCTCCTCCGCTCGGCTCAGGCCGAGAAGCACCGAGATGAACAAAACATATAGTTTTGTGGCGGATAAGCCAGGAACTCGTCTCGATAAGTTTGTTGGTGAAAAGTGTCTGGAGCTCTCCCGGACCCAGGCGCAGAAACTCATTGCTGATGGCTACATTACGGTCAATAGCCGGGTTGCCAAGTCAAGCCTTAAGCTTGAGATTAGCGATAAAATAGATGTTGTCATACCCCCCACGCCACCCAGCCCCTTATCTCCAGAGGCAATCCCGTTAAATATTCTTTATGAAGATGACGACCTTCTAGTTGTCGATAAGCCCGCCGGACTGGCGGTCCACCCGGCACCGGGGCATCCTGGCCATACTCTGGTTAATGCCATTCTGTCTCATTTCCCTCACCTGGCTGATATTAGTGATTCACTAAGACCGGGTATTGTGCATCGCTTGGACAAGGATACCTCGGGGGTAATGCTGGTAGCTAAGAATCAAATTGCCCAGGCTAACCTGATAAACCAGTTTAAGACTCGTGCCATCGTCAAGGCTTATCTGGTATTGGTCAAAGGGCGGCTCACCCCGGAGCGTGGTATTATTGAGGCGGCAATCGGGCGTGACCCCAGTAACCGGAAGCGTATGGCGGTAGTGACCGAGGGTAGGGAAGCACGCACTCAATATCGGGTAATTAAATATATAGACGACTATACTCTGCTCGAAGTTATCCCGGAGACAGGGCGCACCCATCAGATACGGGTTCACCTCTCAGCTATCGGCTATCCAGTAGTGGGAGACCCGGTGTACGGGGTTAAATCACCCCATCTATCCCGCCAGTTCCTGCATGCCAGTCGTTTGGGCTTTAAGTTACCATCTACTGGTGAATACGTGGAGTTCACCTCCGAACTACCGTCTGATTTGGCAAAGGCATTAAAGGATATAAGCTAGAATGATAAGGATAAGGGTAGTAGAATAGAAGGAAGGATAGATATAACTATAAAGTGATTTTTTAAATAATTTGCAGAATACATTGTGAATCAAATAGAATTTTTTAGACTTCAAAAGGAAATATTAGAAAAGTTCTTTCCGCTAAATTGGTTTACTGAGACTTCGGAAAAGAATCATCCAGCATTTCTACGTTGGATGTTGTGTAATAAAATTTTACAGCAAAGAGGAGTAATTAAATTTCCAGATCAAGAAACAGAACTTCTAGAGATTGGGAGATTGGTTCTTGACTCGGCTATACTGGTAACATTAACACAAGGGAATCTATCACAATTGAAATTTGGTTCACTTGACCTATATGGTGACAAAGCTGTCCAGAAAAAGATACGTTCGCGTATTACTAACCCTGAGCAATTCGAAGATATTATGGTGGAGCTTTCATTTGGTGCTTGGCACGAGATGGTAAAGCATAGCGTTATTCCGCTAGAAATAGAAAGTTACCCAGACCTTGAGCTGAAGATTGTGGGGATAGATATTCCGATCTTTGTTGAGTGTAAACATTTAAGATCTGCCTCTGAGAACCGCTTGAACAAAGAAATTACAAAGGCAAACTCACAAATAAAAGCGACTGGCATTCCTTGCTACGGAATTGGTTTTTTTGATGTGTCAATTCCAGTTAGCATGGGACAGGTAGAGGATGATGAATTTCCAATGAGACTTCAAGAAATAATCGAGATTGTGCAATCTACCATTAGTGGACCGAAGAATCGCTCTATAGGGGTCGTATTGTTGGCTTGGGATGATTATAATATAATGGGTGAACCACCAGACCTGACTCAGATTACTTTTAGACGCAGACACGTTAGGATTCCTCATTCACCATCTAAAGATGTGATGGAAATACCGGAGGATTTACGTTTATTTGACGGTTATACCACTATTTATAATTTACACTGGAAGCCAAGAGGTTAAAAACTGAAGATTTAGAAGGTCTAAATGAACCAATCCGTTAGAGTCCGTTTTGCTCCCAGCCCCACCGGCTTCCCCCACGTGGGCAATATCCGGACCGCCCTGTTTAACTGGCTCTTTGCCCGCCGCACCGGAGGCACTTTCATTGTCCGTATTGAGGATACCGATGTTGCCCGTAAGGTTGAGGGAGGGGTGGAAGCTATCCTTGATGGCTTGCGCTGGCTGGAGCTGGATTGGGATGAGGGGCCTGAGGTGGGGGGTAATTATGCTCCTTACTTCCAATCACAGCGGCTGGAGTTATACCGTGAGGCCGCCCAGCGCCTAGTCTCACAGGGGGATGCCTACTATTGTTATTGTTCCCCCCAGCGCCTTGAGGAGATGCGGGCGGAGCAGGTCAAACGCAAGAAGCCACCGGGCTATGACCGGCAGTGTCGCGACCTGAGTATAGCCGAGCGCTCGCAAAAAGAAACCGAAGGCATCACCCCGGTAGTTCGTTTCAAGGCACCGCTTGAGGGGCAGACCAGCTTTAACGACCTGATTTGGGGTGAGGTTGTCGTTGAAAATAGCACCATTGATGATTTTATCTTGCTTAAGTCAGACGGCTATCCTACCTATCACCTGGCCAATGTCGTTGATGACCATTCAATGGCGATTAGCCATGTCCTCCGTGCCGAGGAGTGGCTACCCAGTGTTCCTCGCCACAAGCTTCTCTATCAGGCTCTGGGCTATGAGATGCCGCAGCTAGCTCATCTGCCGATGATATTAGGTCCTGACCGCGCCAAACTGAGCAAGCGGCACGGTGCCGTGTCTATCAACGAGTATCAGGTGCAGGGCTATCTGCCTGAAGCAATGGTTAACTTCCTTGCCTTGCTCGGCTGGTCTCTGGATGATAAAACCGAGATTTTATCGCAGCAGGAATTGGTAAAAAACTTTTCCTTGGAGCGCATTAGCCGAACGGCGGCCATCTTCAATACGGATAAGCTCAACTGGATGAACGGGGTATATATCCGTAGCTTGAGCCCGGAAGATTTTGAACAACGGTCTTTACCGTTTTTAGACAAGGAATTACCGCCTGAGGTAAAGCGGCCGTTATCTATCGACTATGTCAGACAAGTTATGCCCCTTATCCAGGAGCGGGCTAGAACTCTGGCTGAAGTAACTGAGTTGGCTCAATTTTTCTTTGTCACCGAGCTTGACTATGATGCCAACTGGCTAATCGGCAAGGATATGTCTCGGGAATCAGCTACAAAAGCACTGGAGGCAGGGCAGCAGAAGTTAAGCCAGTTAAAGGTATTTCATGAAGCGTCCTTGGAGAATGTGCTCCGACCTCTGGCTGAGGAGCTGGGGCTAAAGACCGGTCAGCTCTTTGGCATGCTAAGAGTGGCGGTTACCGGACGGACGGCAGCGCCCCCCTTATTTCAAACTATGGCTGTGCTGGGTAAGGAGCGATGCCTGAGCCGGATTAAAGCGGCGCTGGCTAAACTGCATGAATTGTCGTAATAGAAAGGAATAATGATAATGGCTGGAGTTGAGCATTCAAAGATTTCTGCGGAGAAGCTGGTCGAGCTGTGTTCTCGTAGTTCTTATACTCTTGACGGCTTATGGTTTACTTTAGTTGAGGAGAAGTTCGGTCTGGACGCGGCGCTGGAAATAGATGTAGAAGTCTGGCGGAGACTCTGTTTAGTTCAAGCGAGGAGGGTAC
>JAUWBK010000012.1 GCA_030605045.1 Dehalococcoidia bacterium | reverse complement strand
TTCAATCCCCATCTTCAAGGTCATGGAGGACATCGGGCAGCCAGCACAAGCACCGGTTAATTTTACTTTAACGGTGCCTTCATTAACCTCAATCAGTTCCACATCGCCCCCATCTTGCATCAGAAGGGGTCGTATTTTATTTAGTACCTCGGCAACTTTATCCTGCATCGTCATCTCCTTTGCTGTTAATTAAACAGTTTATTTAATTTTAGCCACATTCAACCAAGTTTGTCAAAGCTAAAAATCTTATTTTAAGCCCTTGTTTAGTTGTTCTGGTTGGGGTAGAATATATATTCAAAATTGGGTTTAACTTTGGGGTAGAGAATGGCCTATCAAGAAGAAAGACTGGCGAGACTAAAACGGCAGCGCAGTAGGCAGGCCATAGGCCTGGCGATGCAGGGTCGCTGGCGGGAGGCGGTTGCGGCGAATAAGGTCATACTAGAGAACTTTCCTCGAGATGTTGATGCCCATAATCGCTTAGGTAGGGCTTATATGGAGCTGGGGGAGTTTAGACAGGCAAGGGGAGCTTACCGTCGAAGTGTAGAACTTGACCCGTTTAATGCTATTGCCAAAAAGAATCTTCAGCGTCTAAGTTACCTGGGTGAGGAGGCGGTTACCTCAGAGGGTGAGTCTCGTAAGGTTGAGCCGCATCGATTTATCGAGGAAATAGGCAAAGCTGGGGTGGTTAACCTCTATCACCTGGCACCAACGGAGATACGGGCCAGGCAGGTAGCTGGCGACGAGGTATATTTGAAGATAAACGGCCCCGGTTTAATCGTGGAAGATAGTCGTGGGGAGTATCTGGGTCAAGTTGAGCCTAGGCATGGGCAGCGACTGATTAAATTAATAAAGTGAGGCAATAAGTATTCCGCGGCCTTGGTCAGCTCAACCGAAGAAACTATGACGCTGATTATTCGGGAAGTGTATCAGGCTCCAAGCCAAGCGGGGCGTCTTTCCTTCCCTTCCAGGGGGGTGGAGGAATTCCGACCGTATGTTGACGAGAGAGTGTTCAAACTGGAGTCTGAGTATGAGGAGATAATGCCAGAAGAGTCTGGATATACTATAATTGGTGGAGGGGAAATAGAGGTATTGCCTGAAGAGCATGTCGACATTGGAGATGAAATGGTGAGTGATGAAGAATAGGGGGCTATGGCGAATATGGTTTTAGGAACGGTTAAGCCGATAAAAATAGAAGACGAAATGCGGAGTTCTTACCTTGACTATGCGATGAGTGTCATCGTTTCCCGGGCCCTGCCCGATGTACGGGATGGGTTGAAGCCAGTGCATCGGCGCATTCTCTATGCGATGAATGATATGGGGCTAACTCATGCCAGTCCCCATCGGAAGAGTGCCCGTATTGTTGGTGAGGTGTTAGGTAAGTACCATCCTCATGGTGATACCTCGGTTTATGACGCCATGGTGCGCATGGCACAGGACTTCTCGTTGCGTTATCCGCTGGTTGATGGGCAGGGGAATTTTGGCAGTGTCGATAATGACCCTCCTGCGGCGATGCGTTATACCGAGGTTCGTCTGGCCAGGATTGCCGGAGAGATGCTGGTTGATATCGAGAAAAATACCGTAAACTTCATGCCTAACTTTGATGACAGTCTCCAAGAGCCTAGAGTTCTACCCACCCAGCTACCAAACTTACTGCTTAATGGCAGCTCCGGGATTGCGGTTGGGATGGCAACCAATATTCCTCCCCATAATCTCGGCGAGGTGTGTGATGCCATTGCTTATCTCATTAATAATCCTGGGGCGACGATTGATGAGCTTACCCAGTTTATCAAAGGACCTGATTTCCCCACGGCGGGCATTATCCTGGGGCGGGAAGGGATTAAGAGTGCTTATGCTACCGGGCATGGCAAAGTCGTTATTCGGGCAAAAGCTCGTGTCGAAAGCATCGCCCGAGCCGGACGTCAGCAAATCGTGGTTACCGAGCTTCCTTATCAGACAAACAAGGCTGACCTGGTGGAGACCATTGCTGACTTGGTCAAGGATAAAAAGATTGTCGGTATCAGTGAGCTGCGTGATGAGTCAGACCGCCATGGTATGCGTATTGTCATTGAACTAAGGCGAGAGGCGCAACCGGAGCAGGTGCTCAACAATCTGTATAAATATACTGCCATGCAGTCCGCTTTCTTCGCCAATATGCTGGCTCTGGTTGATGGGCAACCCAGGGTAATTAGCCTTAAAGAGGCGTTGCAATATTATGTCGATTTCCGCCATGAAGTTATCACGCGGCGCTCGAGATTTGAGCTGAAAGAGGCTAAGGCGAGAGCCCATATTCTGGAAGGTCTAAAAATTGCTCTGGACAATATCGATAGGGTGATTGCGACGATTCGAAAGTCGGAAACGGCGGAAGTGGCTCGCCAGAGCCTCATGGCTGAATTTGGCTTAACCCAGATTCAGGCACAGGCCATTCTAGACATGCAGTTACGCCGTTTGGCTAACCTGGAGCGGCGGAAGATACTTGATGAGTATGCTGAGGTGTTGAAAACAATTTCTTATCTCGAAGACCTGCTGGTTAACCCGAGGCGCATGCTTCTCTTGATCAAAGGAGAAGTGACTGACTTGAAATCAAAATACGGCGATCCGCGGCGGACTGAGATCGCTGAGCATGGAGAGGTTCAATTTCGTGAGGAAGACCTGATTCCCCATCAGCGAATGGTGGTGACGCTCAGCAACCGGGGCTATGTCAAAAGGGTACCCGCCCGTCTCTATACGCCACAGCATCGTGGTGGTAAGGGTATTATTGGTATGGTGACCAGGGAAGGTGACCCGGTGAGGCTGCTGACGGTGGCGGATACCCATGATATCCTGTTTTTCTTTACCAACCGGGGTAAGGTCTTTAGCCTCAAGTGCCATGAAACCCCCGCCGATAGCTCCCGGGTGGCTAAAGGGATAGCGGTGGTCAATCTGTTCCCGGTCACTGAGGGAGAGAGGGTGACGGCTATGGTCGCGGTGACTGATTTTTTGTCGGACACCTGTCTGTTGATGGCGACTGCGAAGGGAGAAATAAAGAAGACGGCGGTGGATAAGTTTGCTGCCGTACGGAGCAGTGGGCTTATTGCTATGGATTTAGCCGAAGGCGATGAGCTGGTGGCCGCCTGTTTAGCTACTGACCGGGATGATGTCATCTTGGTCACCCAAAAAGGACAGTCGATCAAGTTTGCTGTCGCTAGGTTAAGGGCTAGCTCCAGGACCAGTGGTGGGGTACGTGCTATCCGCCTGGCGTCTGGTGACCGTGTGGTCAGTATGGATAAAGCTGAGGTAGATGCTTTCTTGTTAGTGGTAACTAGTGGTGGCTTCGGTAAGCTCACCCCAATTAAGCAGTACCCGCGGCAGCACCGCGCCGGTGGTGGAGTAAGGACTTTCAAAGTTGAGGCCAAGACCGGTGAGGTAGCCGCGTCCAGAGTGGTTTCTCTCTCGGAACAGGTGATGATAATATCGGCTCTTGGCATTGTTACCCGTACTCCGGTAAAGGAAAAGGACCCCAGGCAGGGCATTACCCTTCAGGGAAGAAGCACCCAGGGGGTAAGGCTAATGAAGCTTGATGCTGGTGATGAGGTAGTGGCAGTGGCTTCCTTTACCGGGGAAAAATATAAGGGCAGTGAAAAAGGTGAGAAGGAGGGTAAATAATGAGCACACCCAGTTTATCTCTGGCAGGTAAAGTAGCGATTGTTACCGGGGGCTCGCGGGGAATAGGTAAGGCAATTGCCTTAACTTTTGCTGAGGCCGGGGCTGATGTGGTGGTTTGTAGCCGAGACACAGACGGCAAGCTGGAGCCGGCGGCTGAGGAAATTCGTGGGCTTGGGCGGCGTTCCGTAGCAGTTCTCGCGGATGTCACGCAGAAAGCAGCGGTTGATAATTTGGTGCAGCGGACGATGGCTGAATTTGGCGCCATTGATATTCTGGTCAATAACGTTGGTACTGTCATCAGGGCATCGGTGGCTGAGCACAGTGAAGCGGATTGGGACAACGTTATGGATACCAACCTCAAGAGCTACTTTCTTTGCTCTCGGGCAGTGAGCAAGATAATGATGGACCAGAAGAGGGGCAACATCATCAATACTGCGTCACTGAGAGGTATACAGGCATCTCCCGGGAGGGTTAGTTACAGTGTTTCTAAGGCCGGCGTGATTATGCTTACCCGGGTGTTGGCTTTAGAGTTAGCCAGCTACAATATCCGAGTTAATGCCATCGCCCCTGGCTGGATCAGGACGGAACTCACCGAGCCCTTGTATAGTGACCCTAAGGCCCGTGAAGAGGTTAACGCCACGATACCGATGGGGCGTTGGGCTACGGCGGATGAGATGGCCAATGTTGCCTTATTTTTAGCCTCTGACGCTTCCAGTTATGTTACCGGACATACTCTGGTGGCTGACGGTGGCATCTCGACGGATTAGCCTTTGGCCTGATGCTTTTGGCGGCAATCCGGGTGCCAGCGCTGGAGTCCGCAAGTATTACAGGCATTAAGACGACAGTCAGGGGTTTCACCGCCTTTCATCGCCCGCTGGAATTCTCGTTTCAGGAAAGCTGGCGTTACTCCCACATTAATATGAGCCCAGGGTAGGAGCTCATCCAGAGTGCGTTGGCGCTGGGCATAAAAGCTGGGTTCAAGCCCGCTCTCGGCAAAGGCACGGCGCCAGTTTTCATAATTAAAGTGTTCATTCCAGGCATCGAAGATTGAGCCCAGCTTCCAGGCGCGGTAGATAACTTTACCCAACCTTCTGTCTCCCCGTGACAGTGCTGCCTCCAGCAGGCTTAGCTTTGGGTCTGGCCAGGATAACTTGGTCCCTTGTCGGCGTACCCCTTGCTTCAGAAGTTCATGCTTAGCGTTCAGTTGTGGCTCGTCTTCCTGGGCTACCCACTGAAAAGGGGTATGCGGCTTAGGGACAAAGGTTGAGGCACTGACTCTTAACTGAGGTGTCCGGCCACTAATCTTTCTGCCCAGTGAGCGGATTTTGTTTACTAGCTGAATAATATCCTCGACATCATCATTGGTTTCGGTGGGTAAGCCGAGCATAAAATATAGCTTAAGACTTGTCCAGCCCCGGTCAAAGGCAATGGCGGCAGTTTCCAGGAGTTCATCTTCAGGGAGGTTTTTATTAATAATGCTGCGTAGCCTTTCACTTCCTGCCTCCGGAGCGAAGGTTAGTCCCGTTTTGCTGCGGGCGGGAAGGGAGCCCATCAATCGTACGGAAAAACTCCCGATGCGAAGGCTTGGTAGTGATAAGGCAAGATTAGGGTAACGTTGCGCTAGGCTGGTGACCAGTTCATCAATGCCCGCGTAGTCACTGGTGCTTAGTGAGACCAGGGAGACTTCATCATAGCCGCAGTTGCTGATAAGTTCTCCCGCTGCCTGCAGCACTTCCTCCTTGGGGCGCTCACGTACCGGACGATAAATAATACCTGCCTGGCAAAAGCGGCAGCCACGACTGCAGCCCCGTTGGATTTCAATGGCGCCTCGGTCATGGATGGCCTCAATATAGGGGACTACTGGATTGGTCACCGGAGGCGGCAGCTTGGTTACTATTCGCCGCTGAATGCTGGGCTTAGCCTCAGCTATAGTGGGGGTGATACTTTTCAGTAAACCATCAGCCTGATATTCCACCTGATATAGACTGGGCACATAGATGCCGGGGATAGCTGCCACCTGGCGGAATAGCTCTTTTTTGGAGGCTGCTTTGCCCGTCTCGTTCCAGTTTCGGAAACTTTCGACCAACTCAAGCAATACCTCTTCCCCATCGCCAATGACAAAGATGTCAATAAAGTCAGCCATTGGCTCCGGATTTAAAGCGCAACTACCACCAGCGATGATTACCGGGTAAGAATCATCTCTCTCCACGGCGAGGACTGGTATTTGTGCCAGTTGCAGCATGTTCAAGACATTGGTGTAGGTCAGTTCGTAGCCCAGGGAGAAACCAATAATATCAAAATCTTTGAGCAGGTGCTTGGATTCAAGGCTGAACAGGGGGATGCCTCTCGCCTGCATGGCAGCGGCCATATCTACCCACGGCGCATAAACCCTCTCGGCAAGAACATCCGGCTGACTGTTGAGCAGGTCATAGAGAATAGGTATTGCTATATTTGACATGCCGATTTCATAAACATCAGGGTAGCTGAGGGCAACCTTGATAGGGGTGGCTTCCCAGTCTTTAACGGTGCTGTTCCACTCATGGCCAGTATAGCGAGCCGGCTTGGTAACCTGAGGCAGTGTATCATTAAGATAGGTCAAATTGTTCCTCCATGCTGGTCAGGTATATCTGACTTTATCTTAAATGGAGAAATAAAATCAAGAAAAGAGAGGTGGCGCCTCTCTTTTCTCTCGTTTAGTCTTCGTTCCAAAGTTAGTTGACAGATTACTTTCTACCTCACCCCCTTAATCCCCCTCTCCTTCAAATGGAAAAGCGCAGAATTTATGTTAAGTCTATTGTCATAGCTTGCCGGGGAATTTATGATTGAACGAAGAAGCTGCGGGCTATGGTTCTGTTCCCTTCCTGAGAAGAGCTACGTACGGCTCATAGAGGAAGAGGCGGTTACGCTGTTTCCCTGTTATCTCTTTAAGTAATCCATGAGAAACAAAGTCAGCAACCAAGTTATTCGCAGCAGGATAGGTAACATATGTAAGCTTCGCCACGTCACTAATATTGATTAATGGATGCATGAATAAGTGTTCCAGCAACAGAAGCCCGTTAGCAGAGCTACGCACCTTGTTTAAAATTAACTGTCGATGCTTTTCTCGCATAGCTAGGATTTCTCGCACGGTGCCGAATGCTTCATCGGAGACGAGCCAGATTCCTTGTAAGAAGAACTTGAGCCAACCCTCCCAGTCCCCCGAATCACGTACGCCTTGGAGCCTATCATAATACTGACTCCTATGTTGCTTGAAATAGGCACTTAGATAAAGCAGCGGGCGATTCATGATTTTTTGTTGGCAGAGAAGAAGTGTGACCAAAAGCCGACCGAGTCGACCATTACCATCCAAGAATGGATGGATGGTTTCAAACTGCGCATGCACTAGACCACACTTTATCAGCATGGGCATAGTTTTGTCGTTGTTGATATATTTCTCAAGGTCAGACATCGACTTCTCTACTTCGCTTGGTGGTGGCGGGATGAAGGATGCAGTGAAGAGGTCAGAACTAGGGGCGCCAATCCAGTTTTGAGATTGTCGGAACTTACCAGGTGACTTTTTAGCGCCTCGGACTCCCTTCACGAGTATTTGATGAGCCTTCTTAAGGATTTCATTGTTAAATGGTAAAGTGCCGAGGCTTTGAATGCTATCGTTCATAGCGTCAATATAGTTGACGACTTCACCAACGCCACGAGACAACCTTCGGCGCTCAGAAATAGCTTCATATGCAAGTACATCTTCTAGTGAGGCTTGGGTTCCTTCGATTTGAGAGCTTAGAATGGCTTCCTTACGCACATACATGCTGACAAATAGGTCAGGGTTTGGAAGTATCTCAGCTGAACCGTCTAGTCGCCCTAAAGACCTGTCCGCTTTGGAACACAGGTCAGCTAATTGAATGTCAATCATAATCGGCGGATCCGGCGGCAGAGGCCTTGGGATGAAGACCTTATAGCCTCGACTTTGTTCAACATATAATCCAGCTCGTACAGTTTGCTCATTTGGATTATGCATCACTCTCACACCCTTGGGTTAGTCTTCAAATATGCCGTTATTTAACCAATTCTTTAATAACATGACCCCTTGCCATTCTTATTAAAGTATACCATAGGTGACGGTTTAATAACAAGTGCCATAAAATAATAATTCAAGTAACCCTATGTGTGCAAGCTCTGACTCTATCCATATGGTTAGCATTTTCTTTTGATACCTAAACCTCGCGGAATTCGCCCTCTACCGTACCTTCTCCCTCTCCGCCTTCGCCTGGGGGTGGTTCACCTTCGGGCGGTGGCTCACCACCGGGCGGTGGTGGCTGCTGCTGTTGGTAGACGGCAGCACCAACCTTCTGCATCGCCTCAGACAGTTCTTGAGTTGCCCGCCGGACGGCGTCAATGTCGGTGCCCTGTAATGCCGAGCGTACTGCGGCTACCTTACTCTCTACTTCTTGATTCAAGTCTGAGGGTATCTTATCTTTATGCTCGCGGAGGGTCTTCTCGGCGGTATAGGCCATGGTATCCGCGGCGTTGCGTGTTTCCACCTCCTCGCGGCGCTTGGCATCCTCAGCGGCGTGCGTTTCCGCTTCGCGCTGCATCCTTTCTACCTCTTCCTTGCTCAGTCCACTGGAGGCAGTAATCGTTATCTTCTGCTCCCGACCGGTGCCCTTATCAATTGCCTTAACACTGAGGATGCCATTGGCATCAATATCGAAGCTAACCTCAACTTGGGGCATCCCTCGAGGCGCCGGCAGGATACCATCAAGCATGAATCGTCCCAGGGTTCGGTTATCGGTGGCCATCGGTCTTTCTCCCTGCAGGACGTGAATCTCGACACTGGGCTGATTATCCGCAGCCGTGCTGAAAATCTGGGTCTTGGAAGTAGGGATGGTGGTGTTGCGTGAAATGAGGGGGGTGGCCACGCCACCAAGGGTCTCAATACCCAGGGTAAGGGGAGTAACATCAAGTAGTAACACATCCTTAACCTCTCCCCCTAGTACTCCGGCCTGAATGGCGGCACCAATGGCGACTACCTCATCCGGATTGACGCCCTTGTGGGGTTCCTTGCCGAAAAATTGTTTTACTTTTTCCTGCACCAGTGGCATTCTGGTCTGCCCGCCAACTAGAATCACTTCATCAATCTGGGCGGTTGTCTTTTCGGCATCTTCCAGAGCTTGCTTACAGGGGCCCACGGTTTTCTCCACCAGGTCCATCACCAGTTGCTCCAGCTTAGCTCGGGTAAGGGTTATACTGAGGTGTTTTGGGCCACTGGCATCGGCGGTGATAAAGGGAAGGTTTACCTCAGTCTGCTGGACGGTGGATAGCTCGCACTTGGCCTTTTCGGCGGCTTCCTTCAGTCGCTGAAGTGCCATTTTATCCTGTCTGAGGTCTATTCCCTGTTCTCGTTTGAATTCATCGCACAGCCAGTCAATAACTTTCTGGTCGAAGTCGTCACCACCGAGGTGAGTATCGCCGTTAGTTGACTTGACCTGGAAAGTGCCTTCACCTAGCTCAAGGATGGAGATATCAAAAGTCCCGCCACCGAGGTCATAGACGGCGATAGTCTCGTCCTTTTTCTTATCCAGTCCGTAGGCTAGGGAGGCGGTTGTAGGTTCGTTAATTATTCGCAGTACCTCCAGACCAGCTATCTTGCCGGCATCCTTGGTTGCCTGCCGCTGACTATCATTGAAGTAAGCAGGCACGGTGATAACGGCTTCGGTAACCTTCTCACCAAGGTAAGCCTCGGCATCTGTTTTAAGTTTTTGCAAAATCATCGCCGAAATTTCGGGCGGACTGTACTCTTTTCCCCCCATCACCACCCGCACATCATTATTAGGTGCCTTCGTTACCTTATAGCTTTTACGCTTGGCGTCCTCCTCTACTGGCAGTTCGCGCCCTGCTGGCTCTCCCCACTTACGACCCATGAATCTCTTAATACTGTGGATGGTGTTCTCTGGATTAACGACAGCTTGGCGCTTAGCTATTTGTCCTACCAGACGTTCCCCACTCTTAGTTATAGCCACTACCGAAGGAATGAGATCACCGCCCTCAGCCGAAGGAATAACTACCGGCTCTCCACCCTGCATCACGGCTACCTCGCTGAAAGTTGTGCCTAAATCAATACCGATAACCCTTGCCATTTATCTCTCCTCCTTTGCTACCTCTTCGCCATTGCCAACTACGACCATAGTTGGACGAATAACTCTATCATGAAACTTGTATCCTTTTTTTAGTTCCTCGATAACTATTCCTTCTTTACCTTTATCTTGTCTCACTGCTTCGTGGAGATTGGGGTCAAATGGCTCCCCCAGTGCCTTAATTGGGGTCAGCCCTTGGGTCTCCAAGCTGGCTCGGAACTTGCGCTCAATGAGCCTGATGCCATCTACCCAGGGTAGCCTGGCTGATTTAACCGGAATAGAAGCCAGAGCTCGCTCCAGGTCATCAAGGACGGGTAAAAGGCTAAGCACTAGGCCAGTGTTGGCGAACTTGTTAAACTCCTCTCTTTCCTGCTCGTTGCGTCGCTTGTAGTTAATAAAATCGGCCTGGGTTCTTTGCCAGTTAGCCAGATAGCCCTCAGCCTTTACCTTTTCCTCAGCCAGCGCCTGTTTCAGGCTCTCAATATCCTCCGTTTCCGTAACCTCTGGTACTGCCTCACTGTTTGGATTTTCTGCTGACTCTGATGGCATCATTAATAATCCTACCTTAATCTTTGACTTTTCAATATGACTTTAGTCACTTTATTCCTGTCAATTTGCAGAAGCAGGGAAACTGGTTCAGAGGGAACTTGTCTCCCTTTAATCGTTATCAATTGGTGTCATTCAGAATTGTCCTGACTGGTATTTCTCTTCCGTATAGTCCGGCCACCAGTTTACTCAACACTGAGGACAAATAGCCTACCGTGGAGATGGTGTGAGCATAGGGCATTCGGGTAGGGCCAAGTACACCGACGGTGCCTACAGCTTCGTCAGGGACACCGTATCTGCTGATGACGACGCTGCAGTTGTGGAAGGCCTCGTCTCTATTCTCCCTGCCGATAACCACCTGTACTTTGTGGCTTCCCAGCCCCTTCGGTATGATGTTTTTCAGCAGGTTTCTATGCTCAACCAATTCCATTAAGTCGAGCATTTGGTGACTGTGAGTAAATTCAGGCTGGTTCAACATAAAGTGCAAGCCATCGAGGTAAGGTTCTTCATACTCCTGCTCATCTTCAGCTTTCAGCATGTTTAGTAAAAGGTCGGTTATTTGCTGTTCCGCAGGGGAAAGGTCTAAGTCTTTAGCTGAAATCTGCCGGCTGGTCAAGCCAGAATAGGCGGCATTTAGTTTGTTGGCCATGGTCGTTAGCTCTGGTTGAGCGACAACTTGGTCAAAGATTATTAGCTGTTGCTTTACTTTTGCGCCATGAAGGACAAGGACAACCAACGCCAGAGAGTCTTGCAGGGCAACTAGCTCTAAATGCTTGAGTCGGCAGTCGGTTGGCTTAGGCATAGTCACTACCGCCATATTTTGAACCTGCTGGGCTAAAAGCGTTGCCGCCAGGCTTAGCCACTTCTCCAGTTCCTTCTCCACCTGATGGAAGAGGTGACTTATCAAACGCTGCTCGGAAAGGGAGAGCCTTACCTCTCTCAGCGATTCTACATAGTAGCGGTAGCCTTTATCTGAGGGTATGCTTCCGGCTGAGGGGTGAGCACGGATAATGTAGCCCTCTTGCTCCAGGCGTGCCATCTCATTGCGGATGGTAGCCGAACTTACCCCCAGTTCTGGGGCATTAGCGATACCTTGTGAGGGCACCGGTACTGCTTGGGTAATATATTTTGATACTATCGACTTAAGTATTGTTTCGGCTCTGTCAGATAACATCTTTACCTCCATTAGCAGTCTAAGCCTGAGACTGCTAATCAGTATTAATTTACCACCTTTAGCTGTTGCTTGTCAAGAGAAATTGAGGGATTGTTTCGGAACCTTCCTTGACCGTCAGGTTTGCCTATGATATATTTGGGCCGATGGATATCAATTGGTTAGGTCACTCCTGCTTTAGAATCAGGGGTAGACAGGCGGTAATTGTTACTGACCCTTATCCACCCGACTTAGGCTATTCACTAGGTAAGCCGACAGCTGATATTATCACGGTGAGCCATCAGCATCCGTCTCATTCTTATCTTCAGGGGGTTGGTGGTAAACCCAAGTTAGTCACCAGGCCTGGCGAGTATGAAATTAGCGGTGTCCTGATTATCGGGATACTCACCTTTCACGATGCGGAGGGTGGTGAAAAGAGAGGCAAGAACACCGCCTATCTTATGGAAGTAGATGGGATGACGATATGTCACCTTGGTGACCTGGGACATGTGCTTACTGTAGAGCAGCTAGAAGAGATAGGCGATGTTGATGTGCTCCTGCTTCCAGTAGGAGGAGTGTCCACGATTAATGCGTCTATGGCTGCCGAGGTGATTCGACAGATTGAGCCGAAGATAGTGATTCCGATGCACTATAAAACCCCAGTACTAAATCGAGAGCTAGGTCCCGTGGAAAAGTTCCTCAAGGAAATGGGGATAGAGCAGATTAGTTCCCAACCTAAGTTATCCCTCACCCCGTCAAGTCTACCTACCAGCACACAGGTATTTTTGCTTGACTATTGAGACTTATCTCTAGCCAACTCTTCCAGTAGCAAATAGGGAATAGCTACTCAGGAATCCTTTCCGAAATATCTAAAAGCTTTTGTATTGCTTCCTTGGTGTCAACTTTCCCGGCTCTTAATTCTTCACAAATACTTTCTACCTGTTTTAGACTTTCCTCAATTTGCCTCTCTTGCTCAGCTTCTTTTTCAGCCGGCTCTGCTACTTCTTCGACTTTTCTGGCTTCTTCAACCTCAAACTTTACCTTTTCTTTAGC
>JAUWBK010000010.1 GCA_030605045.1 Dehalococcoidia bacterium | reverse complement strand
AGGTGGCTTTAAAGCTCAAGGGCGGACGGCGGATACCGCCATAGAATTGATGAAGGATGCCCTGGCAATCGAAAAAGCGGGCGCTTTTTCCCTCCTAGTCGAAGCCATTCCCCCGGAAGTAGGCAAAATCATCACCGAAACACTCAAAACCCCGGTCCTGGGGATTGGCGGCGGAATGTATACTGACGGTCAGGTCCTGATTATTGGCGATATGCTGGGCTACTTTGAGGCTTTTACGCCCAAGTTTGTCAAGAAATACGCCAACCTGGGTGAAATCATTGAGAAAGCTTTTCGTGAATATATCGAAGATGTTAGAACCGGGAAGTTTCCCGAAGAGAAGCACTGCTACCGAATGATTGAGGGAGAACACGAAAAATTAGAGGCTTTACTGAAGAAGGGTATTCCCGAATAAATCCAATCTATTAGGAGACACGAGCTTGAGGGCAGCGTGGGACATTTACCGCACTGCCCTTTTAATTTCCCAAAGCCAGACAGCGGAGGAAAGTCTCTTCAAAGTCTGGCCGGCCTGACAACTCGATATGGTGCACCTGAGCCGAAATCTTATCCGCCCGGCGCCTTTCCTCCAGGCTAAGCAAGGCTCTTAACGCCCCATCCATCGCCCCATTGCCAATAAAGTGAACTTTCTCGAGGGGAAAGGAGGGAATCAGACCCAAGGTGACCGCTTTTTCACGATTGATGTAATTACCAAAGACTCCCGCCAAGAGGACTTCCTGGATATCATCCGGGCTAACCTTGGCCTCTTTCATCAGCAGCTCAATGCCGGCTCGAATTGCCCCCTTGGCCAGCTGAAGCTCCCGAACATCCTGCTGGGTAAGGGTAACTTCTCTTTCTTCGTCTTTGAAGATGATAAATTCCCTCTCCTCACCCCGCACCCTGACCCGTTCCGCCAACTCAGCCGCCGAAGCAGAACTTATCTCTGAGGGCAGGAGGATTCGACCTTTCTGGTCAAGGACACCCACCCGAAATAGCTCCGCCACCAAGTCAATTAGACCAGAACCACAGATACCCCGAGCCGTAGTGCCGCCAATCACGGTATAGTCCAGAGACGGGGTTGCCTGGAAGGAACTAATGGCACCTTTGATGGCACGCATGCCAAATTTAATGCGGCCACCTTCAAACGCGGGGCCGGCGGCGGTAGAAGCGGTGAGGACTCCTTCTTTGGTCGCCAGCATAACCTCACCGTTGGTGCCAATGTCAATGGCTAATCGGGGTACTTTCGTTTGGTGCAACCTCGCGGCCAGTATCACGCCAACGGTATCGGCACCAACAAAGCTGGCAATAGAGGGCAAAAGATATACCTTTCCCCGCGGGTGAATTAGCAATCCCAACTCCTCAGCCGGGATACACAGCGCCCGATTCACTCCCCCCACATAGGGTGCCAGGGCGATATGAAGCGCCTCCAACCCGAGCAATGAATGGAGCATGGTGGTATTACCCACCACGGTAGCTTCAAAGATGCGCTCCCTTTCTTTCCCAGTGTTCCGGCACAGCCGAAGCAATAGCTGATTCAGTCCTTTGACCAGCTCTCTTTGCAACTTTTCCCTTTTTCCCGGACCATCCTGCGTGTACATTATGCGTGAAATGACGTCAGCGCCAAAGGTAATCTGGGGATTCAGTTCCGCATCCAGACCAACTATTTTCCCAGTGTCCAAGTCAACCAGTCCCGCCGCCAGGGTGGTCGTCCCGATGTCCAAAGCCACTCCCAACACATCTTTGGCCGAATCAGGTGGCTCCAGAGCGACGACTTCATCCCCAACCAGAACCGCTTCGCCGGCAAAATTCCATTCCCGGAGTCGGTTGGAAATCTCCTGCAGCAGTGACAGTTCTGCCCTTACTGGGCTAGGTTCTGACGCCTCCAGATACTCTGCCAGACGGTCCCAGTCCGCACGCTGGTCACTTAGCGTTGGTCTACTGAGTTCAAAATGTCTCCGGCAGACATTCGGCTGGAGCGGGATTTCTTCTCCTAAGAGACCAAAGCCTGCCTTGGCCCGGGATACTTCCACTTCGGGCAGAAGAACTTCACCCGGTGCCTCTACGGTGACCTGACAGGCAAGATGCCAGCCGCGGCCTAATTCTTCAGCGGAAAGTTTCTCCCGTTCCAGCTCAGTGAATTTCTCACAGATTCCGGAAAGCTGAACTTTGCATTTGAGACACGTTCCCTGTCCACCACAGGGGGAGTCAAGAGAAATTCCAGCCTCAGTCAAGGCCTCCCGGAGGTTGGCGCCTGCCTTCACTGGCAAATTTTTGCCTAACGGGAGTACCCGAATCTTCGCCTTCATTTATGATAGCTTCCCCTCCCGATAGGCAGTAATATACCCGACGCAAAACTTATCCCGGTCCAGAATTGTCTCCGCCGCCACCAGGTTGGCCATCAACTCGCGGTCGGTAGGGTCAATAATGGCCGAATCAAGCCCATGGGCCATAGCGGCGACCAGAAAGGTACGGTTAATCAACTTTCTTACCGGCAGCCCAAAAGAAACGTTGGTCAGACCACAGATGGTGTGCACCCCAGGAAATAGTTGCCTAATCTCACTAATGGCGCCCAACGCGGCGACGGCAGATTGAGTATCGGTGGCAATGGGATATATCAGGGGGTCAATATAAATGTCATCCAGCGCCACCCCTTCTTTCGTCAAAGCCTCCACCATTTGCTGAGCAATGTTGACTTTCTCGTTTACGGTATTGGCCATACCTTCCTCACTCTGACACAGGGCAACAATTTTAGTCCGGTATTTCTTCACCAGCGGCAGCATCCCCGCCATACGCTGCTTTTCCAGAGTAATGGAATTGAGCATCACCGGCCCTTTGACCACCTCCAAGGCGGTGGCGATAGCCGCCGGGTCTGGACTATCAAGACAAAGGGGCAGCTCGGTTGCACCCTGGACTACTGCCACCAGCCAACAGAGATATTCCGCTTCCTGCCCGACAAAACTACCCGCATTGACATCAATATAGTCAGCACCGGCCTCCGCCTGAGCCTTAGCCTCGGCACGGATGAAATCAGCGTCTTTCGCCTTAATCGCCTCATTGATCGCTTTGCGAGACGAGTTAATTCTTTCGGCGACAATTAGCATGAAATTCCTCTTAAACTATTCCTCATCCGAACCAGATTCAATCCTGGACAGTGCCTCTACCCAGGCAACTTTTCCAGTCCGCCAATCTCCCTGAGTAGATTGATAAAGTAACGGAAGTTTTCAAACGGTACATCAGGTGGAACGGCGTGGTCTAAACCGGGAAAGAAACCACCCGTCTCCACCAGATAGGGTACCTTGGACATAACCTCTTCACGAAGCGCCTCTTTGCCTTTGGTAAATACCCGTTTGTCGATGTGGCCGCCCAGGATTAAGTCCTTACCATATTTCTTCCTCAGGGCGACCCCGTCCATCCCGGCGGCAACCTCAAGCGGCCAATGGAAATTAACCCCAACCTCGAGCCAGATTGGTATCAGTTCCTCAATATTACCATCACTATCTACGTGGATGATGTCTATACCACTACTGTGGAGAAGATCAGTTATCACTTTGTAGCGGGGTAGCATAAATTTCCTAATCATATCGGGAGAAATCAAGGTTCCACTCTTATAGGCCATATCTTCCCAAAAACGGACACAATCGATTCTCAAATCTCTGACCACTCGTTGTGCCACTCCCATATCCAGGTAGAGCACCTGATCCATCATATCCTCTACCAAATTGGGCTCATCGTAAAACATGTAGAGTAATCTTTCCAGCCCCGTCCACTCTCGCAGCACCCCAAAGAATCCTTCCATCAGTAACATGGTGGGGGCATCTTCACTGTTTCTTTTTTCGACAAAGACATCCCAGTCCGCCGGCCATCGCCCGGGGGTATCCGGGTCTAGCCGCTTTTTGTATTCGTCCCAGGAAGCCCTATCCTTGACCGGGTGGTCAAGATATTTAGGCATTCTCCAGGGAAACTCCTTGGAAACCTCAACCGTCTGACCACCGTAAGTTGTTTCCACTCGGTGGCGTTCATCCTCTCTCAGAACCTTAATCTCAAAGACGGGCATAATCGGTGGTGTGACATGAAAGAAACCCATGGTCTGTGTAGAAGAGGCTATCTTTTTCAGGTCGGCGCGGTTGTGCTCCGAAACGATTTCCTGCAAACCATGAAGGTGCTCAATCTGAAAGTACCGGTTAAAAGCATCTGGATTCCTTATCTCTTCAGGAGCACCTTGTTCAATCCATCCCTCGATTGTTTCCGCCCAGCAGCGATGAAACCAATCCATGATGGCGAAATCGCCCGGTCTTTCCCCACGGCAAATAGCCCGAAAACGTTCCCTATTGGGCATAGGTACATTTGACTTAATCATCGATAACCTCCTTCAAATCCAGCGGAACGGGAGCATGGGTCTACCTTGGAATTGAAGTGTTTTATTTTGCTTCTTTAGTATATTACCTTTCTAGATGTTGCACAATCTCTCGGCTAGCTCCGTGATATAGCGTCGGTTCTCCAGCTTGTCACGCCACTTAGCCGGTATTGCGTCAAAGCCGAGATATGCCCCAGAGATAGCTCCGGTCATCGCGCCGATGGTATCAGTGTCACCACCCAGACTAATCGCCGAAAGCACAGCCTGGGCAAAAGAATGAGGCTGAGATAGAAAGGAATATATCGCGGTGGGTACGGAATTGAAGGCTTCAATGCCATTTCCCAGTTCAAAAATAACCTTACCCCTATCTGGCTGAGACAAAAGCGCTTGCACTTTGTTCAGCTTTTCTCTGTAGATTCCTTGCGGCATAAAATTGTTTAATCTGGCCAAAAAATCATCCCGGTCAAGGGTTGACGATGGCTCAAGGTTGGTCGCCAGGGCAATCGCGTAAGCCTGCAAGGCGGCACCTTCCTTGCCTAGCTGATGGGCATGGGTAATCTGGCTTGATTTATCGGCAACCTCTCTCAGCATTGCCGGGTTATCATGATAAAGAACACCTACTGGAGCGACCCTCATCGCGGAACCATTTCCGTAAGAGCCACCGCGGTATAATCTTTGCCCTGCTTCATCCCAAGCAACACCAGCTCTGATTAATCGGAAAATGTGGGGAGGTCCCGGACCATAACCACGATACGGCTCAAGCTCAAAATTCCGGGCGAAGGTATGTGCCATGTCCTCGCCATCGAAGCCATGGTTCTTAAGTAAAGACTCGGCGACGCCTATCATCATATGAGTGTCATCGGTATAGGTTAAAACTTCCTGTCTGTCGGCCACTGCCTCAATTTCTTCAGAACTAACCCTGAAACAGCCCTCAAATGGTGCTCCCAGGGCATCACCAACACCTGTGCCGACTAGAGCACCGAGGAACTTTGATTTCAGAAAGTCTGGAGCAATGGGCACTAGAGAAATTCCTTCTCAAAATCAGTGAGGGCTTCGTCAAGCAGGTCGAAGGCAGTGTCAATCTCGTCTTCGGTAACGATAAAAGGCGGTGAGACTAACAAGGCGTCTCCCCTTACCCCGTTGTCGAACCCGGTGGCGGGATAGCCCATCACCCCTTTCTCCATAGCGACCTGCTGGAGGCGGTTAGCCACGTGGAGCGCTGGGTTGAAAGGCTCCTTCGTTCCCTTATTTTTGACCAGCTCGATGCCCATAAGCAGCCCTTTACCGCGAATATCCCCAACCACGGGGTGATGAGAAAGTTTCTCTCCGCCACGCTGGAAAAAGTATTCGCCTAACCGGGCACTGCGTTCCACCAAGCCTTCTTTTTCGATGATATCAAGAACGGCCAGGCAAGCCGCTGCCGAAACCGGGTTACCTTCCATGGTGAAGGCGTGAATAAAGCTGGCCCCTTTTTCGTTAAAAACCTGCCCAATTTTCTGGTCAATAATCACTACCGCCATAGGGGTATAGCCGCCAGTCATACCTTTGGCCGAGGTGATCATATCTGGACTAACCCCCCAATGCTCGATGCCAAACCACTTGCCGGTCCGGCCAAATCCAGCGATAACCTCGTCATCGATGAAGAGCACGTCATGTTTATCACATATTTCCCGGATCATAGGGTAATACTCCGGCACTGGTACCATACCGGCAGTGCCGGCACCACCAATCGACTCAGCGATAAAGGCGGAGACATATTGAGGACCTACCTGATTGATTATTTCATCCAATTCTTGAGCACACTTAATATTACAGCTCGGGTAGTCTAGGTCGTAGGGACAGCGGTAGCACAAGGGGGATCCTATCTTGGGCCATTGCTGCAAAAGTGGCTCAAACTTGCTGCGGCGCAAGGTATGACCTGAGGCTGATAGGGCACCCAAGGTCATACCATGATAACCCTGCCACCTCGATATCACCAGGTACTTCTCCAGTTTTCCTCTTTCTACGTGATACTGACGGGCAATTTTTATCGCCGTCTCGTTAGCCTCGGAACCGCTATTGCAAAACTGACACAAAGTAAAGTTTGGTGGCGACACTTTGATAATACGTTCGGCCAAGGCTAATAGCGGTTCATTAAGCCAGAAACTGCGAAAGAAAAAGGATACCTTATTCATCTGCGCGAGCATGGCTTCCCTCACCCTCTGGTTGCCATGCCCGATGGAGACGACATGCGGACCACCGCTGAAATCAATGTACCTTTTACCATTCTGGTCAAATAGATAGATGCCTTCGCCACGGTCACAAATAACCTCAGGTAAGAGGAGCCCGTGCAACGTCCCAAAGAGATTGTCGGCCAACTTTTGCGCTGCTTCCAACCGGTTTGACATCTTTACCTCCCTTCCTTGATTCTCAATTCATGCTTGCTGTTGCCGCTATCTAAGCTCCCTTACCCAGAAGCGATTGCAACATTGAAACACGGCCGCCTCTTTTCTTAACAATCATGGCGAAAGCTCTGGGGACATCGGCCATGAGTGACTTTGATTGTTCGGCAGCATCCGAGTAAAATTTTATGATTTTATCTTCTATCTCCATAGCCCTGTCCAAAGCCTCAGCATAGCTTACCTTCTCGGGTAGCTCAGCTTGGAAAGCATACTCATCCGGATTGATATCAAAGGCAAAGCAACCCTCAATGGCATCGGTGATAACCCCGTAGTATGTCCTTTCCACCTCGGCTGAATATTTTTTATTTTCCTTGACAAAAGAGAGGAAAACATCTTCTTCCTTGGCAAACTTCTGCGACAAAGCTTCGTAGAACTTTGCCGATGTATTTTCAAGCTCTCTGGTAAAACCAATAATCTGAGAGCAGGTATGCATTTGCATTGCGGTTACTCCTTTCTAAAGCCACCTCTGGATGACAACTTTACTTTCGGTGAAGAAACGAACTGCCTCTCGACCCTGGGTATGCAATGTCCCAAAGAACGAATCCTTCATGCCACTGAATGGGAAGAATGCCATAGGCGCTACTATGCCGATATTTATGCCGACATTACCGCTGGTAATCTGGTATTGGAATTCCCGGGCACTTTTACCACTTGAGGTAAAGATAGCATTGCCGTTACCAAATGGATTGGCATTAGCTATCTCTATGGCTTCATCTAGATTTTTCGCCCGCATAACACTCATTACTGGCCCAAAGATTTCCTCACTACCTATTTTCATTTCCGGGGTAACATTCTCGAAGATAGTTGGACCGAGGAAACATGTTTGAGGATAGTCACCAACAATCTTTACCTTTCCTCTGCCATCAAGTCTGAGTTTCGCCCCCTGTTGGATACCACTTTCGATATATCCCAAAACCCTTTCTTTTTTCTCCTTATCCCGCAGCGGCCCCATCTGGACTGAGTCATCAAGCCCATAACCAATAATTATCCTGGATACGGCAGCCACAACTTTGTCCATAAAATCGTTGTAGAAGCTATCATCTTCACCGACAATGACCAGAACGGCACCGGACAAGCATCTTTGACCGGTATTGCCGAAGAAAGAGGTCATTAGAGCTGGTATGGTGGCACTTACATTGGCATCTGGCATCACTGCCATAAAGTTCTTGGCACCACCCTGAGCAATGACTCTCTTACCGGTCTCACCACAACCTTTGTAAATAATTTTCGCTGTCGGAGTCGAGCCGACGAAGGCTATTCCGGCAATGCCTGGATGCTCGAGCAGGCTCGATACCACAGTTCTTCCCCCATTGACTACATTCCACACGCCGGGCGGGAAACCAGCCTCATCCACCAACTCGGCCAGTCTTATCTGGCTGTTGGGGTCTTCGCTCGAGGGTTTGACAATGACGCAGTTTCCAGTAGCCACCGCATATGGTGCCGACCAAAGCGGAATCATAAACGGGAAGTTAAACGGACCTATTATCCCGAAAACCCCTAAAGGCGTTGGAATGACCCACTCATCTATGCCGGCGGCAATATCCTCTGAGAAGTAGCCCTGCATCAGTGTAGGAATGCCGCAAGCAACTTCTACATTTTCAATGCCCCGCCTTGTTTCCCCTCTTGACTCATCTATCGTCTTACCGTGTTCCTGTGTCTGAATTCGACTAATTTCCTCAAAATTCTCTTCCAGTAACTCTTTTAATCTGAAGAGACGCCGGGTACGAGACAGTGGCGTCGTTCTTCTCCAGTCAGGGAAAGCCTCTTTGGCCGCTTCTATAGCGGCCTCTATTTCTTCTTTGGTTGAGATTGGAACTCTGGCAATTGCCTTGCCAGTGGCCGGATTTACCACATCTTTAATCTCGCCTTTCGATTCAACCCATTCTCCACCGATAAAGTTTTTGATTGTTTTTACCTCTTTTATCGGTTCCTCTAAGATTGCCAACTTTAATGCCTCCTTTCCTTTTATTGCTTTGCCGAGCTGGACAACAGTTGCTTACATCTATCCAAGACCGTTAGCATAAATTTATTACATCTAACTGTATTCGTCAAACAGTCGAGGCTTCAGGTCTATTTTGAGAAGTAAACGTTGTTATAATATACTTTAAGAAGGAGGTGTTATCAAAATGGCAGAGGAAATTTTCGAATTGTCCCTGACTCCAGAATATCAAAAACGAATTGACGATATAATAGGCATCGGCGGCAGGAGTTCACTCTATGGCCCGGAAGACCCGGTGGCTGCCATGAAGCAGCCTAACTTTGACAACGAACGGATGTGGAGCCTGCTTCGTGGTTCTTATGACATACACCAGCACACCGGGCCATCTTCCACCACTAACCGCCTCTTTGACCAGATTGAATATGCCATCCAGGCCTGCGAGATGGGTCAGGCTGGCATTGTCTGTAAAGACCATACTTTGCCCACTTCCCCATCAGTCGTGCTGACGCAAAAGGTAGTTGACAAATGGGCTGAGGAGCACAATAAGAAAAAATTCGAGCTCTTCGGCGGCGTGGTTCTCAATTATGCGGTTGGCGGACTCAATCCCGATGCGGTGGTGGCGAGTTACCGGGTTGGTGGCAAATACGTCTGGATGCCCAATATGGACGCCGCCCATCACCGTAAAGTAACCGGTCACCCCAGGGGCGGCGGTATATCTTTAACCGATGAAGATGGTAACGTTGTCCCCGAGCTGAAGGAGATACTGGCACTCATGGCAGAAACCGATATGGTTCTTGGTCTATGCCACCAGAGCACAAAAGAGCGCTTTGCCGTCGTCAGGGAAGCAGTGAAGATGGGCATACAACGCATTGAGATAGCCCATGTCAATTACCCGTTCACCATGGTAACCCCGGAACAGGCCAAGATGCTTGCCGATATGGGTGCGTATATCGGCATCTATGCCATGCACCTGGCTCCTCCTGCCTTCACCTGGGATGAGACCATAGCTTTTTACAAAGCGGTTGGGCCGGAGAGAATCGTCTTCGGCTCTGATTGCGGCCATATTGAGACCGGACTACCCTGGGAAGCAATGAGAAAGCTCATTCTTGGCTTCTTATTCAAAGGGGTACCGGATGAGCACGTCAAAATGATGTGCCAGACCAACGCCTATAACCTATTACACTGATTTGAGGACATAAAGGAGGTGATAAGATGGACAGAGGGAATGTAATCATCACGGAGAAACCGAAGTTAAGGCATCCTTATCTCGTTTGTGGCATCGGCGGATGGGTCGATGGTGGAGAGGCAGCCACTGGAAGCACCCGCTACCTGGTCAGGAAACTGGGGGCGAAGCGATTCGCCGAAATACCCATCGCCAGATTCCAAATCTTCCAGGTGCCGGGACAACTTTCACTCCGACCCCAAATAAAAATTGAGGACGGCCTGCTTAAAGAGCACCACTTTCCCCAAAACCAGTTCTTCTACTGGCTCAACCCCAATGCCGATAATGATTTGATTCTCTTCCTGGGCACCGAACCAAATCTCAACTGGGAAGAATACGCCGAGGCTATCCTGAGTGTTGTTGAAGAGTTTGCCGTGGCTAGAATTTACCTTCTCGGTGGTGTCCTCGACAAGACTCCGCATACCAAAGAACCGGCGGTTTCTTGCGCGTGCAGTTCGGAACAGCTCAAGAAGGAGATGCAGAAATACGGCATGCCTTTCAGCAACTACGAAGGTCCAGGCCGGTTTGGCACGACACTGCTCTACATTTGTCAGCAAAAGCAGGTACCGATGGTGAGCATTACTGCCCGAGCTACTTACTACCCCGAGTTCAATATCGTCATCCCCCGTAACCCTAAGTCGATACGAGCCGTAGTCAGAAGGCTAAGCAGTCCGCTCCGCCTTAATTTGGACATCTCAGACCTGGACCGAGAAGTTGAGGAGTTCGAGGCAAAACTTAGCTTCATGGCCAGCCACAACCCCGAGTTCCAAACTTATATTGAGGAGCTGGAAAAAGACTACATTGAGGTTAAATACGAGGAGCCCCTGGACATATCAGCCAATGAAGCGGTACAGCTTGCCGAAGAGTTCTTGAAAGAAAAGAGGGAAGATTAGCCGTTGGCTCTAAGCGATAGTTCAGTAGCCTTCTTCCGCCGCAGCCACAATTGCCTTTAGATTGGCGAGCGGGGTTTGCAGTGAGATAGCACACTCCGGGCCAATAGAATCCACCCCGGCTTCGATATTGTATCTGGCCTGCTGGTAAACATCATCAGGGGTTCCTTGCAGCAGGCCTTCAATATTGCTGATGCCACCCAGAAGCGAAATTTTACTCTGGGCAGCCTCAACCGCTTTCTTAGGGTCATTTTTCCATTCGAAGTGATAGCCATCATAGCCCTCGGTGATTATCAGCGGAATACGGTCAAGGCATTTGCCGCAAATGTGGAGAATGGTCGGTCCGCCTATCTGGGGTAGCATCTTGCGGTGCATCGGCACCAGAAATTCGGCATAGTCTTTAGGGCTTATCATATCACCGGTGGCATGGTCGGGAAGGGTTACCACATCAGCACCGGCGCGCAGCTGAGCGTTGGCAAAGGCGACGGTTACCGGGATATAAGCATCAAGCAGTGCCCTTACTCCATCGGGATCGAGCCGCGTCATAAGAAGGAAGTCCTCAACCCCGACGGTATGATAGCATATTGTCCACGGACCCATTACCTTGCCAATAATCGCCACCCGGTCGCCATATTCGTGTCGGAGTAAGGAGATGGCCTCCAGAACCACCCGTATTGACGGTTTTTCCAAGAGATTCTCTGGGATGACGACATCACTGACCTCTTTCACCGGATGCGACAGCACCTCGGGCATCATGGTATCGCTACCCCAATTCACCTCACAACCAAGGGCGGCCGCTTCCTGCTGGACGCTGAACTCCGGCATTATGGTATCGAAGCCAAGTATTTCATAGCCCGCCGCGGCCAGCTCAGCCATTTGTCTGGCATCGACGTGCGCCTCCGGAAAATGGACACCTACCTTATTTATAACTTCAACACAAACGATAGAGGTAGGATTGGAAACGGAAATACGCTTACCCTTTCTGCCTCCCATTAAGTTAGCTAAAAACCTTCGCCTTGGCGTCAGGTCTGGTTTTTCTCCATTAGTCTCAGCGGTCATCTCTCTCCTCCTCAAATGCTGTGGGTTTAATCTTGAATCGGTAGAGTCCCGTACTGGTCAATAAGCTCGACTACCCGGCGGACGCGGTTAATATCGCCGTCAAAAGGCAGGTTATCACCCATCCCCACGATGAACCGGTAGCCGGGTGCCATTTCCTGGAACATGTTTTTGATATAGGTGTCAAAGTCTTCGTCGCTGTACATAGGTTCGAATAATATTGAGGGGATACCTCCCCAAATGGTCACCTCGTCACCCAGCTCTTGCCTAAACTCTTTCATGGTAACCAGGGTCTGCGGTGCTGGCGTTATTGCCTCGGCAATATCAATGCCAGTCTCCCGAAACAGAGGGTTAAGCCTCCTCATTTCCCCATCGGTATGCGCCATCACCAGCCGACCGTGGGCATGGATGAAATCACATACCTCTTGAAACCAGGGGGTGAAGTATTTTTTAAATACCGGCGTATGGATGTCATCACTCCAGTTTGCACAGACGTTAAAGATTTCCAAGTCACAGTTCATCGCTACCTGGAATTTTCTCCTCTCCAGGTCCTTCATGACTTCGATCAGCTCCTCTACCTCTGCCGGGTGGTCGGCGAGCTCATAAAAGAATAGTTCATAGCCCATGATTTCGCGCATGACACGCTGCACTGGCGACCAGAGCCCGCCGGCGGCGGTCATTACCATGCCATCCTCACCAACTTCGTCGCGCACCTTGTGGTAGGCCTCAAAATCGTCCACCGGGATGGTATGCTCCATAACATACTTGATTACCGGGTAGTCCTTCTCACTCTTAAAAATCTTCTCCATCTCGTATTTAATCCAGGGACCCTCGGAACTATCAAATATCTCTTTCTTCGAGACTGTACCGAGGGGCGTTCGATACTCCGTGTCTATATATGGCGGAGCGCGCTTTTCCACCACCTCCATATCCTGGTATTCTTCCTTAACCACAGAAAAGAAGCGATACTGAGCGCCGGTACCCAAGTCACGGAGAATATCGGTCTGACTCCAGCCCTGATACTTTTCCGGGAGGGTATTATGGGCGGAGTGGTAGTTGTACCAAACATCGATACGCGCCCCGAAGGGGAGTTTGTCCAAGTGCTCTCCCCTTGCCACCGCCAAAATCCGCTGCTTCTGCGTCATTTCCATTTCAGGTTACGTCTTTTTCTGCTAAACTACTAACAATGAACAGATATCACTTGTAGTGATATCTATACACCAGCAACTGCTTACACACTGGGACAGCTTTGCCTCCGTCATGAGCATAGGCATCGGCGCCAATATAATTGGCGTAATCCTGGGTTACTGGCGCTCCACCGACAATCACCTTGACACTGGAACGCAGACCAGCTTCTTCCAATGCTTTGATGACCTTGCCCATAACCGGCATCGTCGTCGTCAGCAGCGCTGACATTCCCAGAATATGTGGCTTTTTCTCACTCACCTCGTCAATGAATTTTTTAGCAGGC
>JAUWBK010000086.1 GCA_030605045.1 Dehalococcoidia bacterium | reverse complement strand
TGAGAAAAGCCTTCTCCACATCAGCGTAGTCAATAGGAAGATAGGTATCTCCGTTAATGAGCAAGAAATAATTAGCCAATAAACTTTGTGCCTGTTTTAAGGCACCGCCTGTCCCAAGCAATTTCTCCCTCTCTTCACTATATCTTATGTTCACTCCCAGAATTTCCCCGTTGCCAAAGAAGTCCCGTACCTGCTGGCTAAGGTAGCCGATGCATAAGACAATATCACTTATTCCCTGGCCCTTTAGGAGTTGAAGCAAGTGTAGCAGAAAGGGTTTGCCATTAACCGAGACCATAACTTTGGGAATCCCCTCCGTCAATGGTTTTAATCTTTTCCCCAGCCCTCCAGCCAGAATAACTGCCTGCATCTTTAAACCCTCTAGTCAGATTTTTCCTAGAATCTCCTTTATCGCCAGACGAACCGCTTCATCGGAAGTATACTTCGGCTTCCAACCGAGTTTCTCCATTCGCGTGGTATCTAAGCGCACCTGTGGCACATCCCCAGGCCAACCACGATTGCCTCCGGTGTATTTCAGTCTAACATTAGTTAAGCCCAAACTCTCGATAAGCATACGACCAATGGTAGTTACACTGGTAGTATCTCGATTACCCAGATTAAAGACATTCGCCTGACCATCCGAATGCTGAAAGCCGTAGAGAATGCCGTCCACACAGTCCCGTACGTAAATGTAGGGCTTTTTCTGGGTTCCATCGCCAAGTATCTCCAGCTCCTCAGGATTCTGCTTCAGTTTATTTATGAAGTCAAAGATAACACCATGAGTTGCTCTATCTCCCACGACATTAGCAAACCGGAAAATCCACGCCTGCATGCCAAAGAGGTGGCAGAAGGCAGTGATAAGTCCCTCACTGGCAAGTTTGCTGGCGCCGTAGAGGGATATGGGCTGAAGAGGTCCATAATCTTCAGGAATAGGTTGTCCTGCCGTCTCTCCATACACAGTGCTGCTGGAGGCAAAGACGATTCTTTTAATACCGTGTAATCTCATCGTTTCCAAGACGTTATAGGTGGTGATAGTCCCCTGCTTTAAATCCAGTTCGGTATCGAATCGGCCAGTTCTTACTTCCGGGTTAGCTGCCATATGAAAGACGATGTCACTATCTTTTATCGCTCCGGCCAGACGGTCCCGATCCAGCAGGTCCGCCTTAACAAATCGAAAACCGTCTCTTTTCAGGTAGTGCTGAATAAACTCCTGCTTGCCTGAACTGAGGTTATCATAAACGGTTACCTCACCCATACTCACCAAGCTGTCGACAAGATGACTACCGATAAACCCCGCACCGCCGGCGATAAAGTATCTCATTCACCTCTGTCCTGTTTGATATCTACTTCAGGAACGCCCATTACCGAATGGCAAATTGAGCTAAAATCACTATTTACATTTCATTATAATCTCGAAAAGCTGTTCTAAGCAAGACTTTACCTTGAATAACCACGTACAACGATAAAATCCAATGCTCACTTGTCAATATATGGCGCCAGATGGCATACTAAACACTCTTAAGTACTTCATCATGGAGATAAATGCGAGCGTGAGGTTAGCTTTAGACTAGTTCAACCAGGCAAGAAGTAAAAAATAGAATTCTTAACATAAACACGAACAAAGTGAGGCCTGTTGGGGAATTTATCTATGAGTAAATGCCAGGGAATAGCTTAAAAACTTCAATTTTTCTCTCGGCTTGGTTTTCCGTTTTGTTCAAAAACTCACTATCTGGTCACCCAGCATAATCATAATGAATCACTTATTCGCTTCACCAATAAATTCAATATTATCCCAGTAAATATACTTAATATCCCGATGGTGATGAGCAGCATTGATATTAAGGCAGTTCCGGTGTGCAAATCCTGGAAAGCAAATAGCTTCTGTAGTACCACGACACCGGCGAAAATCCCAAGTGCTATTAATATGCCCCCACCTATTCCAAAGAATAAAAGCGGTCTTCTTTCTGAAATCATTACCATTATCCGATTGAGAACCCCGAAACCGTGTCTTACGGGATTGAGGGTTGAGCCATCTTTAGTGTATATCGCTGAGATGGGGACTTCAGCAATCCTGAGGCCTTTCGCCGTAGCCTCGGATACTGTCTCCGCTGAAATTGCCATGCCTTTTTCCTTGGGCTCAAGCACGGCTATTGCTTGCCTCGAAAAAGCTCTAAATCCGGATTCGGTGTCCGAGAGTTTACTTCTGGAGAGGATACGGGTGAAATACGAGATGACTTTTTGCCCGATTTGGCGATAGGCAGGAATATCGCGCCTTCGTAGTTTCCTAGAACCAATCGCCAGGTCATAACCTTCAGTTATAGCTTTGGTCAGGGCAGATATCTCCTCAGGGTCATGCTGAGAGTCAGCATCAAGGAGCACCAGAATATCAGCGTTTCTCTCTCTCGCTTGAGCCAGTATGCTCTGGATGGTGGCTCCGTAGCCTTTGTTCTCCCCGTGCCGGATGACGCTAGCCCCAGCGAGCTCTGCCACCTTCGAGGTGCGGTCAGAGCTTCCATCATCGACGACAACTACCTCATCCGCATACCGCCGGGCTTGCAAGACGACACTACCAATGTATTTCTCCTCATTATAAGCCGGCATGCCGACAATTATTTTCGGTCGAGGTGATGCAGTCACTATAATAATCCCCCGTTATAATTCGTCTCACCGACCCTCTTACGTAACCCCACTGTCTTTACCTGAGTTGTTTCCTTCCCGTGTTCGTAATTATATCATATGTCAAAGAAAGTTTCTTCCTCTTTTATCTAAACTATCCGAGCCTTCATACTGTCCCCTCCACAACTCGCAATTGCTCACGCGTGCCAATGATGACCAGCTCATCACCTAGTTCGAGTTGCGTATCGTTTGAAGGATTAGTGAGAAGCCGGCCATCTTTTTTCTTCACCGCTAAAATAGCTATCGCCGCAGCATTCTAATCCTTCCTTGACGGTTACTCCGACCATCGGCGAACCAGAGCCGACTACTATATTCTCTAGAACAAACTCACGGCCCTGACTAAACATGGTGGTATCAACAAAGTCAACCACCAGAGGTCGCAGGGCGAGCATCGCCATACGCCGCCCACCGATGCGATAAGGTAATATTGTCCGGTCAGCGCCAGCTCGCTTCAGCTTAGCTTCTGACGCTTCAGCACTGGCCCGGGCGACAACGAATAGGTCCGGGGCGCATCCCCTTAGCGGAAAGAATGATATAAAGGTTGTCAGCATCACCGCCCAGAGCGGCTACCAGTCCTCGTGCCCGCTGAATACCAGCTTCACTTAAGACTTCATCACTGGTAGCATTGCCCGTTAAGCATAAATAGCCATCATCAGTTGCCTTGTTAATGGCCTCTTGGTCAAGGTCAATGACAACAAAAGATGTCCCTTCGCTTTCAAAAACACGCGCCACCTCCTGCCCTACCCGACCATAACCACACAGGATAAGGTGCCCTTTGAGTTTTGCAATCTTTTCTTTCATACGACGCCTCCCCAATATACTTCGGGAACGACCTTCGATAAAATACTGCACAAGAACGGTAAGAGTATATAGCATCACCCCTACCCCACCGACAATCAGTAAGATGCTGAAAACTCTCCCGGCTACGGAAAGTTCATGTACTTCAGCGTAGCCCACAGTACTTATGGTGATGACGGTCATATAAAGAGCATCAAGGAATGACCATTGTTCAATGGTCATGTAGCCAATGACACCGACGATAATAACTAAAAGGAGTAAAGAGATTATCCGCAAAAACTGCTGCCAGGGTATTATTATATATCATTCTAGAATAAAAGAATCTTAAATGCTGCCACTTTGTAATTATCTCGTCAATATTCCTATTTATGTCAAGTATTCCCTGCCCTAGTGTAATATGCTATACTGTATGGAGCATAGAATTAAGCACAGACATTTATCAGCGTCAGGGGGACAAGCCTTGACATATGCGAGACTGATTGTCAATCCCGTTGCTGGTGCGGGGAGAACGGCTAAGAAATGGCCCCAGATCATGGCTCGGCTGCAAAGCATTGGGCTACGTTTTGAGTATGATTTAACCGAAGCTCCCGGCCACGCTAGAGAACTAGCTAGATCAGCGGCTGACAGAGGTTACGAGTTGGTAGTGTCCGTTGGCGGTGATGGCACCATAAATGAGGTGGTGAATGGTTTATATGATGCCGGTAATATTGCCGATGTAATGCTGGGAATTATCGACACGGGAACTGGCCATGATTACATTCGCACTATCGGAATACCTTGGGCCTACCAGGAAGCGTGTCAATGTCTTAAAAGCCCGAAAAAGTTTGTCGTGGATGTCGGTGTCATCGAATATTTTGTTGATGGCCAGATGGTGAAGCGATTATTTGTCAACTTTGCCGGCCTAGGTTTTGACGCGGAAATAGTTAAGGCCACTACCCAGAAGTATAAAGCGCTAAACAGTACGGCTTCTTATCTCACCGGATTATTTACTGCCCTTTTGTTTTATAAGAACAAGGAAGTAACCCTTATCGTGGATGGTGAAGTGTCAGAAAGAAAGGTTTGTACCGTTTTGGTGAACAATGGTAAGTATGGAGGTGGAGGCATGCTTGCCGCACCTGATGCTGAGCTCACTGATGGGCTTCTCGATGTATTGATAATTGGTGATTTGAGTAAGCCAGACCTTCTCTGGTCATTGCCACGAGTCTACAAAGGCACCCACCTAACCCATCCCAAAGTCACGATGAAAAGGGCAAAAGAGATAGAGATACAGTCTACCGAAGCAGTGTTTCTTCAAGCTGATGGTGAGTTACTAGGTGAACTGCCGACTCGTTTCTATGTCCTACCTGCAGCGCTGAATGTTGCCGTCTAGATTCAAGAGCTAGAATGACTATGGTAAGATGTGCCTGTTCTGAAAATTTATGGTCGGGGTGAGAGGATTTGAACCTCCGACCTCATGGTCCCAAACCATGCGCGCTGACCAGGCTGCGCTACACCCCGCAATTGAAGTAAGCCGAATGTTTATTGTGGAGCAATCTTGAAGCTAACTACCGTGCTTAATCTCGGTAATCAGGACAAATAGCTTATTCTTCCGGAGTTGTTTGCCCCGCAGGTTTACTTGCCATCTCCACAAGCTTGGCATATTCTCGGCTCACTCTCTCTTGGATCATGCTTATCGTATCATCGGTTAGGTGACGAAACCTTCCTTGCGTCTGGAGATATTCTTTTACTGGCAGTAATTTTGGTAAGTTCAAATTTAGTTTATATTGCCCATTTTCCACTTCATATAATGGGAATACCCCAGTCCTGACTGCCAAGCGGCCTACTTTGATCGTGTCATCAGTAGGACATCGCCAGCCAGTAGGACAAACTGATAGGATGTGGATATAAGCTGGTCCTGGAATCTCCAAGGCTTTAGTTACCTTTTTCATCAAATCACGGTGGTAACTAGGACAGGCAGTAGCGACATAAGGTATGTCATGC
>JAUWBK010000135.1 GCA_030605045.1 Dehalococcoidia bacterium | reverse complement strand
TCAATTGCGGTTGAAATATCATGCGGTAATATTATACTAGGTGGTCAGTTAGCTTGTCTAATCTTGATGGGGGGCGTAAACAAAAGAGGGGCGAAGCCCTTGAATATCTGACTGGGTGATTTAAGGTCATTTATTGTTTTGTATTGTAACATATGTTATAATTTTTTGACTTCTAATATCGTCCCGTGATGAGGGCAGAGAGGTGTAGTTTGGACAAAGAGAAGAGAGAAGAAATTATCACTAATTATCAAGCCCGCGAGGGAGATACTGGTTCAACTGAGGTGCAGGTAGCTCTGCTTACCGAGAGGATAAAGCAATTAACCGGTCATATGACGGCTAATCGCCATGATTATCACTCGCAGCGAGGCTTGCTTAAGCTCGTTGGGCAAAGAAGGAGGCTACTCAATTACTTGAGTCGGGAGGATGTGGGTCGATATAATAAGCTAATCAAACGACTTGGCCTACGCAAGTAAGGCTTAGGGTGAGGGGATATGGTAAATCAGAAATCTTTTCAGTGTGATGTTGGTGGCAGAAGCCTCATTATTGAGACAGGAAAGCTCGCTGGACAAGCCAGTGGCGCGGTAACAATTCGCTATGGAGACGCGGTGGTTCTGGTTACCGTTTCCGTCAGCGAAGAACCACGAGAAGGGACGGACTTTCTCCCCTTAACCATTGACTATGAAGAAAGACTATATGCCGCTGGCAAAATCCCAGGCGGTTTTATCCGAAGGGAAGGGCGTCCCAGTCAGGAAGCAACCCTGGCTTGTCGATTGGTTGACCGTCCACTGCGGCCGCTTTTGCCTAAAGAATGGCGGCGGGATGTTCAGATTGTCGCTACTGTTCTTTCCGCGGACCAGGAAAATGACCCTGACGTTCTTGCGGTTATTGGTAGTTCGGCGGCACTAGTAATATCAGAAGTACCGTTTGCTGGCCCGGTGAGTGCCGTCCACGTTGGTTATATTAATGGCGAATTGGTCTTAAATCCAACCTTAGCCCAGCTTGAGGAGAGCCAGCTTGACCTGGTGGTGGCGAGCACCGGACAAGCCGTTGTCATGATTGAAGCCGGCGCCAAAGAGATTCCGGAAGAGATTATTCCCCAAGCCATCAAATTTGGGCATGAAGCAAATCAGCCTATCATTAAGCTTCAGGAGCAGCTTCAGCAGGCTTGTGGCAAACCTAAGGAAGAAGTCCCTGGTCATGAGATTGACCCGGAGGTAGTTTCCGCAGTTTCGTCAGCCGTTGAGGAAAGAATATCCCAGGCGCTGATGGAACCAGATAAATCACAGCGTGAGCAAGCGCTTTCTGAAATAAAAAAGGCGCTTGTCGAAAGTTTGGGGGAGACATTCACTGAGGAAGATATTCTGGCTGCCTTTGAAGCCAGAGCAAAGGCTGAGATAAGAAGAAATATTCTAAAAGGGCAGCGTCTTAATGGTCGTGGCTTGACTGAGGTCCGCCCAATTAGTGCTGAAGTGGGGCTGCTGCCTCGAACTCATGGCTCAGCACTGTTCAGTCGAGGGCAAACCCAGGTGTTGACCATTGTTACCCTGGGTTCTACCCGGCAGGAGCAGCAGCTTAACGGACTGGGTATCGAGGAGACTAAGCGTTTCATCCACCATTACAATTTTCCGCCTTTCTCCAGTGGTGAGGTAAAAAGGCTGGGTTCACCCGGTCGCCGTGAGATTGGACATGGTGCTCTCGCGGAACGTGCCCTGATACCGGTGCTGCCTAAAGACGAGGATTTTCCTTATACCGTTCGACTTGTCTCTGAAGTCTTGAGTTCCAGTGGCAGCACGTCTATGGCTAGTGTTTGTGCTGGCAGCCTGTCCCTGATGGATGCTGGCATTCCGATCAAGACCGCCGTCGCCGGGGTAGCAATGGGTTTGATTACCGGTGATAATGATGACTATGCCATTTTAACTGATATTGAGGGCTTAGAAGACGCTTACGGTGATATGGACTTCAAGATAGCGGGCACTGGTGAGGGCATTACGGCACTACAGATGGACATCAAGCTTAAGGGCGTCAGCCTGGAAATTTTGCAAAAGATAATTAGTCAGGGCCGGGAGGCTCGTCTATTTATTCTGGATAAGATGAACCAGGCCATCAGTTCCAGCCGACCTGAAGTCAGCCACTATGCGCCACGGATGCAGAAGATAATGATTGACCCGGGGAAGATTGGCAGTGTCATCGGCACCGGTGGCAAAACAATCAGGTCGATTATTGAGGAAACCAAGGCAACTATTGATGTTAGTAACGATGGCACGATACTTATCGGCTCAACTGATGCCGAAGCCGCCCGCAAAGCCATTGAAATCATCGAAAGTCTGACCAAAGAGGTAGAGGTTGGCGGTATCTATACGGGAAAGGTAACGCGTATCTTTGATTTCGGCGCCATGGTAGAGATTCTCCCCGGTAAAGAAGGCCTGGTTCATATCAGTGAACTGGCTGACTATCGAGTGGCTAGAGTTGAAGATGTGGTTAAAGTGGGCGATGAGGTTAAGGTCAAAGCAATTAACATTGATAACCTGGGCAGGGTAAATCTGTCACGGCGGGCTGTCCTCGAAAACCTTTCCCAATTGCCTGGAGCCAGGGTGAGAGATTCATTGGGAACAGACCGCTCCTCTAGACGAGGTGCCGAGTCGTACCCACCACGCCGCAATCTGCCGAGGGATAGGCCGGGTTCGTCGAGAGGCACTTTTAGAGGCCGCTAAAAAGCTTTTCCACGCTGATTAAGAAGGATTGCGGTATGAAACCAATAAAAGTCGTCGTTCAAGGGGCATTAGGTAAGGTGGGGCGAGAGG
>JAUWBK010000006.1 GCA_030605045.1 Dehalococcoidia bacterium | reverse complement strand
CTGGCACTGATAATATGGGGACCGAGAAGATTGCCTGAGATTGCCCGAACTCTGGGCAGGACAGTCCGTGCCTTGAGAAAAGCCACCTATGACCTCACCTCCCAGGTAACCAAGGAATTAGACATCCAAGAAACAGATAGTAAAGAAAAGAACCGCCCGTCTCAGCCAAGACAAGATAGTGACCACGAACCAAAGAATAATTAGACATACGATTATTATACAAAGACAACCTTACTGTCCAGAGAGACAATGGTAAAAAATGAGCGATGATAAAAAGGCGTCTGTTCTCGGTCATCTCCTGGAATTACGTACCCGTTTAATCAGGAGTTTAATTGCCGTAGCCGTTGCTTCTGTCCTTGCTTTCATCTTTTACGACTGGATATTCTACATCTTGAAGTTGCCCGCCGAAGGCATCAACCTTATCTATATCGAGATGACAGAGATGATTGGCACCATCATGAAGGTGTGCCTTGCCGCGGGTATTATTTTGGCAATGCCTTACCTAGTTTATCATGGCATTATGTTTGTCTCTCCGGCACTTACCTCCAAGGAAAAAAAGTATGTCTATTTGCTCCTTCCCTGGATAGCCTTGATGTTCCTGGGTGGTGTTGTCTTTGGTTACTTTATTCTGATACCACCGGCGACCAGATTCTTGACCAGTTTCGGCGCTGATATCGCCACCCCTGAGATCAGGATTGGGAATTACATCGCAGTTGTCACCAGACTGCTGCTGGCCATCGGCTTTGTCTTTGAGATGCCGGTAATCACTACTTTCCTAGCCAGGCTGGGAGTTCTCAAGCCCAAGTGGCTTTCTGACCATCGAAGAACGGCCATTATCTTTGCCTTTATTCTGGCGGCGATAATTACCCCAACCTTTGACCCGATAAATCAAAGCCTGGTCGCCGTCCCGCTGATTGTTCTCTATGAGATGAGCATCTGGCTGGCTAAGCTTGTCCAACCAAAAGAACCCCGTGTGGTTAAGCCGGTATCATCAGCGGCGTCGTAGTACATATCGGTGCAAACTTGGGCGACCACATTGATTGTTGCTACCATCAGTGCCAAAAGTGAAGCGGATTAGAGCAACAGCAGTTCAGAATGTAGATTGAAAACAATACGCAGAGTGACCATAACTACCTGAGGAGGAACCATGATAAAGACCGACAAGCTTATTATATGTGTTGCCCCTTGTGGAAGTTTCTTGATGAAGGACGCAAATGCTAATCTACCTATTCAACCTGACGAAATTGCCGAAGAAGTTTATCGTTCTTGGAATGAAGGTGCTTCTTTAGCCCATATTCATGCCCGCTCCAAAGAAGGCAAAGCAACTACCGCTCCTGAGGTTTTTCGAAATATCAGCCGCCTGATTAGGGAGAAAGGGTGTGACATAATTCTCGAATTCAGCACCTCTCCCGGTCGTGAACCCAGCGCAAATGTTGATGATGGATACAGAGTTCTTGAGGCAAATCCAGAAATGGCATCGGTAGATATCGGAGTTATCGTTTTTATGCGAGCCGGGGAGGAGCGAATAACGCCTTGGACACGCTCCTTTGACGAAAGAATAACCAGAGCTATGGTCGAAAGGGGAATAAAACCTGAATTTGAAGTTTACGGTGTGGGCGGTATAGTAGAAGTCAACTATTTGATAGAAAAGATACCTCTCTCCAAACCTTACTGGATTGACTTTTGTCTCGACATGCAAAGGACGGCACAGAATACAACTCCCTTTACGCCAAAAAATTTGATGCATCTTGTTGATCAGCTTCCCCCAGATTCGATGTTCATGACCATGGGTGTTGCCGCCACAGAGACCCCGGCGGTAGTTCAATCGATTCTTCTCGGTGGTCACGCCCGGGTCGGTTTTGAAGATAACTTCTTTTATAGTAAAGGAATTCTAGCCAAGAGTAACGCTGAATTAGTCGCCAGAGTTGCTCGAATAGGTAACGACCTTGGTCGGAAGGTGGCTACTCCAGACGAAGCCCGAGAGTTGTTAGGCATACCCAGGCTACAAAGTAACCAGAAATCGAGGAAGTAGAAATTAAATGTCACGACTTCAACCAGACATCGAATTGCTCAATGGACAAACCATCAAAGTAGCTTTGCCCCTCCTTAACTCCACCCCCTTTTTGCACTCTTTAGACTAGTGATATATACTTGACTTGCTAGGTGAGGGGAGCGGATGAGTCCCGGTGGGCTTCGCGGACTTCAAATCCGTTGGGGGGTATTAAGCATGCCTTCGGTGGGTTCGACTCCCATACGCTCCCGCCAGGAATTGTTTTGCGACTAAATAGGCACGGAAAAGACACAATTTTTTCGGGAAACAATTCGAGGCTAATCAGGCGTGAATTGTTTTTCAAGTTATGTAAAGCTGACAGGAGAGATGGTGGGGTAAGCGGGTTGTAGTTGAGGTGAAGTTCGGGGGGTGAGTCAAATGGCTTCGGTGGGTTCGACTCCCATACGCTCCCGCCAACACCTGATACTTGGCACAGGCAGCACCAACGCTAGCCAGCAATCTAATAACAGTCCATTTAGCAGTATCCGTCATTCTACAGGTAGCACGAATAGAATTGCCTTCAACAAGGGCTGAAATAATTTTTGCTCTGCGGTCAATACTCAACCTATTCATACTTAATATTATACATGACCGCTCAAGCATTGTCAAGTGTTTTGGGGTTAATTTGAGGGGAATTTTGAAAAAATAATTGGTTAAGATAGTGGTAGAGTAACGTCAGCTAATATAACCTTAAATGCTAATTGTCTCTTTTGGGGATTGTATGTCATCCGCCATTGGTCTAATATGTCTCGCCCAAGGATGGAAGGAAGGGTCATAATTTCCGGGTCAAGAGGAGCAATGTACAAGGTAATATGATACGTATATAAGAAACGCTTTGGCTCTGAGAAGGCAACGAGTGCAGGCTCAATAAAACTATGGCCGATTCCGCTAGTTCCAATACTCTCTGCATCTCCACTGAGTTGCCCATAGTCAATATTCAACCGTGTTCCATCTATTGGATGTAGACATGTCACATCAGAGCCTGTATCTACTAGGAACGAAATATCAGCACGTATGCTGAGGTTCGGTATAATGAGGCGACCCTCAATATAAGGTCGCCCCGTTGTGTTCCCAAATCTACCCTTAAGCATGACAATTAGAGAATCATTGTACGTTGATTTCTATCAATATATCGCACAATGATATGTTCCCTTGGAAGCCCCTTCTTATCAATCTGTCGCCAAACGGACTGTAGGGTTCTTCCATGAGCCTTGGTTTTCCCATCGTAAACTGCAACCCACTTCTTCTGATAGAGGTCTATAAACCGAGGATGACTCGAAGAGAGAGCCTTTGCACTTCTGCGGAAGCGTTGGAGTTCTCGGTCTATATCCGCAGGATTGCCAAGTTGACCTAGAATAACCTCCTCTGCTCTCATTTTTGTTGCCATGCCGTCTACCTCCTTTTATATAAAAGCGTCAGCTATATACAAGCATCAGCTGTAAAACAAAATTAACCAATAATTGCACAATGTTATAACACAGAAAATTGCTGGTGTCAAGCATTGTGCCGAAATTATTGGCTGTTTGCTACTTTTTGCCATCTAGCTTGAGCTGCCCTCCTAGCAATGTCACTACGTTGCTGTGGAGTTAGCTTCTTGGCACGGGCTTTGCCACCCTTTTTGCCACCAAGACGACCTAGAACTACGGCAGCAAGGTTCTTATCACCAGGATTGGTGGTAACTCCTTCTACAATACGGGCTGCCAATATATTTATGTCTTCAGGTGTTCTCTCTTTACTTGACCGCTCTTGCATATTATTAGCTTAGACTGACTTGTCAGCCTTGTCAAGTCCCCCTCACGCCTGAGCTAAAACTTTTTTTGAGCCTGATTCGAAAATTATTACGTTCAAACTGCCCCACTACCGATGAAAAGGTTTTCGTCTCTAGTACTGTTACCCATACTAGCGGCCTACCTGATGGCTGGCTGCAGTGGTGTGGCGAAACTAAGAATCGGCGAATAGTTTGCCCGCCTTGGCGAAATTCTCTCTGCTGATTTCAACAATATCAACAGTCACCGATTCGGGCTTGGCCTCGAAGTTCTTGACCACCGCTTCGGTTATATCCTTTACCAGCCCTCTCTTCTGCTCAATAGTTCTCCCTTCAATTGCTTTTACAGTTACCAGTGGCATATTTTTCTTCCTCCTTCATAGTTTTTGGCTAGCCAAACTTAACATTTTGGCATGACTCGGTCAAGAAAGGGCTCGCCAAGTAAAGCTAGTAAAGAACCCGCTCGTCACCGACACGGCGGGTTATCTTTTTCCCGTCCAGGTACTCCATAAAAGCCTGAGCGTACTTTCGGCTGGTCTGAAATAAATCCCGCACTTCCGCCAAAGTCACTTTACCATGAGCCTTGAGATGCGTGGTAACTTTTTCTACCATCTCATTATAAGCTGAAGTAGCAAAGACCACGTCGTCACTCACCTTCACTACCTGGCGCTGCTCAATGAGCAAGTTGAGCAAATCAGTTTCAGGGATGAGGTCACTGGGTGGGGCGCAGGGATTTTGGGCTAAGGAACGCAGAAAGATATCTATCTTCGCCTGCTGAGCCTGGGTAAGCTGGATATGATGGGTGGGCAGGCGAACCGCCACCCCATCCTCGATGATAATATTTTGGTCAAAAAGTTTTCGGATGGTAGGCGCTGAGTATGCCCCCAGCTTTAGCCGACTGCTCAGCTCCATCTTAGGCATCCCCGGACGAGCCGGGAACCTTCGATGATAGTCCTCGAGGATGGCGGTAGTTTCTTTCGTCAGGCGCTCCCAACCGGGCAGCGTCATCAGCAAGCTCTGCTCTCCTTGTCCAAGTCTTATTACACTACCCTGCTGGGTAAGGGATTCGATTGCTGACCGGGTTTCGCTGGCAGTCAGGTTAAATTGAGATAAAAGTGCGGAAAACTCCAGGGGTTGCTTTGTCTCCAGAAGTGCCATGATGACTTCTTCTGCTGTACCTTCCTCCCTTGCCCTCAGGTTCTCAATAACATCAGAGCGAAAACGGCGCAGTCGCCTGGCGTGGGAATCAATGATTTTACCACCACCCAAGGTTTCCATCGGCGAACGAATGATAAAATGGTCCCCTTTGACTACCGCCACTGGTCGGTCAAGTAACAACTGAGCCCAGGTGGATTTTCCCGTCTGAAGGTCATCTCCCTCCAGCAGACGGACTTTGGCCATTGCCTCGGCGGCCCCGATATGAAAGCTAACCGTAGCACTGTGCCGCAAAGGGCGATGCAAGTAATGAAGCAAGTGAAGCTTAACCGTCAACATTGTCGTCGGTGTCAGCCAACCCGGCTTGGTGAGCACATCACCACGTTGCAACTGGGAGGTAGTAACGCCGACCAGGTTAGCCGCCACCCGGCTCCCCGGTGTGGCCGTCTCGATGCGGGTCTTGTGCGTCTGTAATCCCCGCAGGCGTGACTTAAAGCCAGCCGGGACAATCTCTACCTCCTGTCCTACCGAGAGCGAGCCATCAATTAATGCCCCGGTAACCACAGTACCAGAGCCAGTCATGGTGAAAACCCGGTCGATAGGAAGTCTGGGTCGGCCTAAATCCCGCCTCGGCTCAATTGAGCCTAAGAGTTCATCAATCGCCGAAACTAATTCCGGTAGGCCTTCTCCAGTTAAGGCGGAGACAGCGACGATAGGCACGTGGGCTAAGGTAGTGGTACTGAGCAGCTCCTCTATCTCCATCCTGACCAAGCTCAGCAATTCCTCGTCCACCAAGTCCTTTTTGGTGATGACCACGATTCCTCTTTGTATTTCCAGCAAGTCTAAAATGGCTAAATGCTCTTGGGTCTGCGGCATCACCCCCTCATTGGCGGCGACAATAAGCAAGGCTAGGTCAATACCACCCACCCCGGCCAGCATATTCCTCACAAATCTTTCGTGTCCGGGGACATCAACGATGCCTACCTCCCGCCCACTGGGTAGCTTAAGCCAGGCGAAACCGAGGTCAATGGTCATGCCGCGCTCTTTTTCTTCACGCAGCCGGTCTGGGTCTATCCCGGTAAGAGCATGTACCAAGACTGACTTGCCGTGATCGATATGGCCAGCGGTACCCAGTACAAACATCGCCTCTGCCTTCCCCCCGTTAAGCACGTCTCGAACCGGAGGTCAAATTCCGAAGCGCCTTCAGCACCATCTCATCTTCTTCCGGAAGCACCGAGCGCGGGTCAAGGAGCAGCCTGTCCTCACTAATCCGCCCAATGACCGGTATCTCCTGAGAGCGCAGTTTTTGACTCAATACTTGAGCCACATTTCGGTCTTTTTTGTCGCCAATCGCCACTAGTCTTGTCGGCAGGGTTCCTCCAGGCAGACTACCACCACCGATCATTGTTTCACCTTCTACCACCTGAGCCAGGTTACCAAGTACCTGCGCCCACTGTCTAGCCCGCTGGTCAATCTCGGCCACTGGTGCTGAAATCATGCGCCACACCGGTATCTTAGTCGTTGCTTCATCCTTCAAGTAGTGAACCAAGGTAGCTATCAGACCAGCTAACCTTACCTTATCGATTCGCACTGCCCGAGCCAGCGGATGTTTCCGTAACTTATCCATAAACTGCCTCTTACCCACGATGATGCCGGCTTGAGGACCCCCCACCAGCTTGTCTCCAGAAAAGAAGGTAAGCCCGGCACCAAGGGCAACGCTTTGTTGCACCATTGGCTCCGGGACAAGCCCAAATTTGGTCGTGTCCAGGAAGCAGCCGCTGCCTAAGTCATCGAATACAGGCAGGTTATTTCGGTTAGCCAGTGCCGCCAAATCCTCAAAGGCAACCTCATTGGTAAAGCCCATTAGCCGGAAATTACTGGAATGTACTCGCATTAGCGCGGCGGTCCGGGGGCTAATCGCCAGTTCATAATCACTGAGGTAGGTGCAGTTGGTCGTCCCCACCTCGATCAGCTTGGCACCACTTTGGCGCATGACATCAGGGATGCGAAAGCCACCACCAATCTCCACTGCCTGGCCCCGGGAGACAATTACCTCTTTTCTTCTGGCTAGGGCGGTAAGGCCTAGTAGCACTGCGGAGGCGTTATTGTTTACCACCAGTGCCGCCTCCGCCCCGGTTAGCTGACACAAGAGCGGCTCGATATGAACCTGGCGAGAACCCCGCGTCCCACTACTCAGGTCAAACTCCAGATTAGAGTAGCCCTTAGCCACAGTATCCATCGCTGCCGACGCCTCTTGGCTCAGCGAGGCCCGCCCCAGATTAGTATGAAGGATTACCCCGGTAGCATTAATTACCGGGCGCAGGCTGGGATTTTCCAGAGATTGTATCTGGGCAAATACCGAGTCTACTATCTTCGCTAAAGAAGCAACCGGATTACCAGCGGCGATAGAAAGGCGCTCGCGTTCGAGTTGTTGCCTCACCAAGTTTACCAGCAAGTTATGGGGATAAGTCTCCCCAAGTTGCTTCAGCCGCTCAGCGGCAAGAACTCTATCGACACTGGGCAGACGACGAAATTCAGTTTCCATGCCTCATATTTTACACAATATATGAGTTCGCCGCCACTAATTTATTGACCTCACCCCCTTTATCCCCCTCTCCTGAAAGGAGAGGGGGAAGGAAATAATGAAGAGGGGCTAACGCCCCTCTTAAACACCCCTTCATCATATTTTTAGGAACTTTCCTCTCTTTAACTCTCCTTTAGTACCTGCTACAATGAGAAACGCAGGAATGCTACCGCGTTATATTACGCCTAAGTTAAGAGGAGTACTAAGAGGCATGCTGACCAAAAACGAGCTGGAAAGATATGACCGGCAAATAATAATTAAAGGAATCGGTGAGAAAGGACAAGAAAAGCTCAAGCGGGCCAAAGTCTTTATTGCTGGTGTCGGGGGACTGGGTTGCCCGATATCCATATATTTAGCCACCGCTGGGGTTGGTACGATACGATTAGTTGACCGCGACCGGGTAGAACTTAGTAATCTGAATCGGCAAGTTTTGCACGGGAACGAAGACATAGGTAAAAGAAAGGGTGATTCGGCGGTGGAGAAGCTCAAGAATCTGAACCAATGGGTAAAGGTAGAAGCCATCGCCGAAACGATAACCGAAGACAATGTTTCCCAGCTAGTGGACGGCTTTGATTTAATCGTTGATGCCATGGACAACTTACCTACCAGATACCTGCTGAATAAGGCAGCCATAGACAAAAAAATACCCCTTTTCCACGGGGCAGTTTACGGCTTTGAAGGCAGGGCGATGACCACCATCCCGGGCAAAACAGCCTGCCTATGGTGTGTTTATCAGGGGCGTGTCACTCAGGGGAAATTCCCGGTAATTGGAGTGGCACCGGCAGTTATCGGCTGCCTCCAGGCGACCGAGGTAATTAAGTACATCGTGGGCATTGGTGAGCTATTAACTAATTGCTTACTCATCTATGATGGGCTAAATCTGGAGTTCACCAAGCTTGCCGTCAAGCGAGACCCAAATTGCCAGCATTGTGGTCATTTAGTTCAGTAGTGCCGAAAGAGTAAATTAGGATGGCGAAGGTAAACCGAAAGTGGAAAAACTAAAGTATAAGACCATAGAGATACCAAAGCTGACCAGAGGTATCGCCAGGGATTCTACCGAGCTAATCGGGAATACACCGCTGGTCAGATTGAATCGAATAACAAAGGGGGCAAAGGCAGAGGTGGTGGCCAAACTGGAATCCTTTAATCCTATCGGGAGTGTGAAAGACAGGATAGGGGTGTCCATGATTTTGGACGCCGAAGTAAAGGGGCGCATCAACAAGGATACGGTTATCATCGAGCCCACCAGTGGTAATACTGGCATTGCCCTCGCTTTCGTCTGCGCCGCCAGAGGGTATAAGCTCATCCTCACCATGCCTGATACAATGTCATTAGAAAGAAGAAAGCTTCTCTCCGTTTTCGGTGCCGAGCTGGTACTAACCCCCGGGGCGGAGGGGATGCCGGGGACAATAAAAAAGGCAGAACAACTGGCCGCAGAAAACCCGAACTCCTTTATCCCACAGCAGTTCAAAAACCCGGCAAACCCAGAGGTGCACCGGGTGACCACCGCCGAGGAAATATGGAGAGATACTGATGGCAAAGTAGATATTCTAGTCGCTGGGGTAGGCACCGGGGGTACGATTACCGGAGTGGCGGAAGTAATCAAGTCAAGGAAGCTGAGCTTCAAGGCTATTGCCGTTGAGCCAGTTGATTCCCCGGTGCTTTCTGGGAGAAAGCCAGGAAGCCACAAGATTCAGGGGATTGGGGCGGGCTTTATCCCTGATGTTTTAAGAACAGACCTGATTGATGAAATTATTACGGTTACCAATGAAGATGCCGGCATAATGGCCCGAAGACTAGCCAGAGAGGAAGGTATACTGGCGGGAATATCATCAGGCGCCGCCGCCTGGGCAACATTAGAAGTAGCCAAAAGGTCGGAAAGCGAAGGTAAGCTAATCGTGGCGATTTTGCCCGATACTGGTGAGCGCTATCTATCCACCTGGTTTTTCCAGGAGCTTTAGTCTACGCAATAGAAGTCAAGAGAGGTATAATAGTCGCAATTTATCTTTTTACTATTGATGTTTTATTCAGGCTGAAGATGCTCGGTGTTTTTGACTGGTTGGGTCAGTCAATATAATCGCCTACCAGATACATTGCATTTTTACTAAACTTGTGTTATAGTTTACTAGAATTTAATTAATTGACCGCTAGGGGTGCTCAAAGGCTGAGAGGCAATTAGTGCCAACCCTGTGGACCTGAACTCGGTAATACGAGCGTAGGGAAGCGGCAGTAACTTGGACCAAGGGTCTAGAAGTAACGGCCGAAGCCCTTGGTTTTTGATTTGTGGTAATTCGCCATGTTTAAAATTTTAAGGGAAGACATTCAGACAGTATTCGTCAAAGACCCGGCAGCAAGGAGTGTGGCTGAAGTTCTCCTGTGCTACCCCGGATTACATGCCTTATGGTTTCACCGTTTGGCTCATTTCTTCTGGCGGCACAAGCTTCGGCTGTTAGCCCGCATTCTATCTCAGATTACTCGTTTTTTGACTGGAATCGAAATCCACCCCGGAGCCAGAATCGGCCGTCGATTCTTCATTGACCATGGCGCCGGAGTCGTCATCGGTGAAACATCTGAAATCGGTGATGATGTCCTGCTGTATCAGGGAGTAGTCCTGGGTGGAACGACCTCAGAGAAAAAGAAGCGGCATCCCACCGTTGGTAATAACGTGGTAATCGGCGCCGGAGCAGTAGCGCTAGGGGCGATCACTATCGGTGATGGTGCCCGGATTGGCTCGAGCTCAGTAGTCATCAAGTCAGTGCCACCTGGGGTCACCGTAGTCGGCATTCCAGGAAGGGCCGTAGAAGATCACCATAAACCACTTATGGACTTAGAACACGGAAAATTACCCGACCCGGTGGCCGAAGCCATCCGATTAGTTCTAAAGGAGCAGGACAAGCTAGAAGAGCGTCTGGAGAAGCTGGAAAGCTCAAGCGGCATAACCACCCCTAAGGATGAATTAGTCAAAGAAAGAAAGAAAATGGAGCAAGAACTCGAGTCGGAAGAGGAATGAGATGGCCAAGCGACGTGTCATGTTCGCCTTTACCGAGGAGCAAATTAAGGAACCCATCATCTATAACCTCGGGCAACAGTTCAATATCACGACCAATATTCGCCGTGCCGCCTTATCCGAGAATGAGGGCTGGATCATGCTCGAGCTGGAGGGTAACGAAGAAAACATTGAACAGGGCATTGCCTGGGTGACCAGCAAGGGGGTGAGAGTCGACCCAGCCAATGGAGACATTTCGGAGGGTTAGAATGGGAAGAACCTATCTGGACTATGCGGCCACCACGCCAACGCATCCTGAAGTGGTAAAAGCAATGCTACCCTACTTTACCGAGGCCTTTGGTAACCCTTCCAGCATCTACGCCTGCGGGCAGGAAGCAAAAGGGGCGATTGAAGAGGCAAGAGCTAATGTCGCCGACCTTATTGGTGCCCAGGATGAGGAAATCGTCTTCACCGGTAGTGGCACTGAGGCAGATAACTTCGCCATAAAGGGAGTCGCCTACGCCAACGAGAGCAAGGGCAATCACATCATCACCACCACCATTGAGCACCACGCCGTGCTAGAGACATGCCATTTTTTAGAGACAAAAGGGTTCAAGGTAACCTATCTCCCGGTAGATGAGTATGGCATGGTTGACCTTGAGGAGGTTCGGAAGGCAATCACTAATCAGACTATTCTAATTTCGGTAATGCAGGCTAATAATGAGATAGGCACTATTGAGCCGCTAGCTGAGATAGGTAAGATTGCCAAAGAAACCGGAATCTATTTTCACACTGACGCCGTGCAGACGGTGGGGCACATCCCAGTAAGCGTGGATGAGCTCGGGATAGACTTACTCTCAATGTCAGCCCACAAGCTTTACGGCCCCAAGGGAGTCGGCGCATTATATATCAGAAAAGGCACCAAGCTGCTCTCCTTTATGCACGGTGGTGAGCAGGAGAGAGGCCGGCGCGCCAGTACCCAGAATGTTCCCGGCATCGTGGGCTTTGGTAAAGCAGTCGAGATTGCTCGGCAAGAAATGAATAAAGAAGCCGAACAGGTGACTTATCTTCGCGATAAGCTGATTAGCGGTCTACTGGCACAGATTGACCACATCTGCTTAAACGGCCATCCGACCAACCGGCTACCCAACAATGTCAATGTCAGTATTTCTTTTGCCGAAGGAGAGTCGATGTGCCTGAATCTTGACCTAGAGGGTATCTGTGTTTCTACCGGCTCCGCCTGTAGCTCATCAGTCACCGAACCATCCCACGTTCTGCTGGCACTGGGACTCCCTCCACTGCAGGCACATAGCTCCTTAAGGTTTAGCTTAGGTAAGTGGACCACAGAAGAGGAAATAGACCGGGTTCTGGAGGTATTGCCTCGAATTGTCGCTAAGCTCAGAGCCATGTCACCACTGATGAAAAGCCACCGCTAACCACCCTGACCAGCTATTAAAGCAAAGGAGGAGTTGGCACCAGTTAAGGTAGACCCGTTCTGGGCAGCCTACTTCAGCACGCTGGAGGGATAAGGAATTGAATGATAGCCAACAAGCAGAATTGATACTGGGTAATTTAGTCAGCGCCGTTGCCATGTTACAGAATTGTGCTCAGTTTTCCCTTCTCATGCCTGAGGTAAGGGTCAATCTGGCATATGCCCTGCCGGGAGCCAAGACACCAGATGAGGTTGCGGCAGTAGATGGTCGGATAACGGTGGTGCGGGGTTTTCCCTACGCCTCAGGTCTGCCCAGATGGGGGGCCTCAGACCACATGGCCAGGCTAATTATTGAGGTGCGTAAGCATGACCCCAAAATTAATGCCGGCATAAATTTTAAGTGTGATGCCAGCGTTATTGAGGTGGTGCAAAAGTACTGTTCCGAGAGAGGCATACTCTTTGGCTGGATTGACCGAACCAAGGAACCGGCTGAGGTAGCGGAGAAAGACAGAAGTTCAATGCCCTGGAAGGTTAACCAACTGGTTACTAATTCTGGCGGTGTCCCCAGGCTATTTTATGAGGGAGAAGGTTGGGGGAAGGAGCCACTGTTTGTCACTCTTGGCAGTGATGCCGTAGAAGTAGCTGGCATCGCTATTGAAATCGCACAGCGTTATCAGCAAAGACCAGGCTAATTCAGTTTTCCAACTAACGGGTTATTCAATGTTAAATTTCAATCTTAGGCAACCTTATTTAATAAAGGAGAAGCAGTGGCCAAAGTAGTCGTCGCCATGAGTGGTGGTGTGGATTCATCGATAGCCGCGGCTCTACTCAAGGAAGAAGGCTATCAGGTGATTGGGGTTACCATGCAAATCTGGCCTTCAGGTAAGAATGAGGACAGGTTTGGTGGCTGCTGTGGTATTGGTGCCGTAGAAGATGCTAAAAGGGTAGCCTATAAGCTGGGCATCCCCCACTATGTCATGAATTTCAGGGATATTTTTGCCCAAAAAGTTATCGCCGATTTTTGCCAAGAATATAGCCTAGGGAGAACGCCGAATCCCTGTATCCGCTGTAACCAGTATGTCAAGTTTGAGGCACTGCTGGAAAAAGCTAAGGGGCTGGGCGCCGATTTTATTGCCACCGGACATCACGCCAGAATCGAAAAGGATGAGACTAAAGGAAGACACCTCTTAAAGAAAGGCGTTGACCAGCAGAAAGACCAGTCCTATTTTCTCTATCCGGTAACCCAAAAACAGTTAAGCCATATCCTGTTTCCCGTAGGCAACCTTACTAAAGAGAAGGTGAGGGAAATCGCCAGAGAATTAGCGCTGCCGGTTGCCGATAAGCCGGGAAGCCAGGAAATTTGCTTTATTCCTGATGATGATTATCCCGAGTTCCTGAAAGATTATATTCCTCAAGCGGTCAAGACAGGGCCAATTCTGAATGAGCAAGGGGGCATCTTAGGCAATCACCAGGGTATCCTGTTTTACACCGTCGGCCAGCGCAAGGGACTGGGTATCTCCACCAAGGAGCCATTGTATGTCATTGCCATCGAGCCGGAAAGAAATGCCATTGTCGTGGGCAGCAAAGAGAAAGCGTTTGGAGACGAGCTTATCGCTGCCCACTTAAACTGGATAACTATCAGCAAGCTAACTCAACCCATCACAACCAAGGCCAAGATAAGATACCGTCACCCGGAGGCTGAAGCAACCATAACACCTCTAGATAAAGATAGAGTTTATGTAAAGTTCACGGAACTGCAACTGGCCATCACTCCGGGACAGGCAATCGTCTTTTATGATGGCGATATTGTTATCGGTGGTGGTACCATAGAATCGGCGAGGAAAGCAGAAATAACTGAAAAAGAAAAGGAGTTCGCCTAGTATGGCTTCGGTAGTTGCCGTTTGCACGAGTAAGAAAAAAGGGACGAAAAAGGAAGCTGTCGCTGAAGGTCTCCTTAAAGAAGATTACGGGCTTATCGGCGATGCTCATGCTGATTGTCAGACCAATCGTCAGGTCAGCCTGCTCGCCGTGGAAAGTATTGACAAGATGCGCCATCTAGGCTTAAAGTTAAGCCCCGGAGATTTTGCCGAAAATATCACCGTTGAAGGCATAGACTTGTGCCGATTGCCTATCGGCACGAGGATTTTGGTCGGTGATGAAGTCATCCTGGAAGTTACTCAGATCGGCAAAGAGTGCCATGCCGCCTGCGCCATTCGCCGTCAGGTAGGTCAATGTATCATGCCGGAAGAGGGGGTCTTTGCCCGAGTCATCCAGGGAGGTTCGGTCAGACCAGAAGACAAAGTAGAAATTGGAGAAGTACCATGACCATTATTAAGGACTTATCCTTAGAGGAAAGAATTCTAAAACTGAAGGAAGAAAGGAATGCCGTCATCCTCGTCCATAACTACCAACTGGGCGAGATTCAGGATATCGCTGACTTTATTGGCGATTCCCTAGGGCTGAGTCAAAACGCCGCCAAAACTGAAGCCGAAGTGATCGTCTTTTGTGGAGTCCACTTCATGGCCGAGACGGCCGCCATCCTTTGTCCGGACATGACGGTCCTGCTGCCTGACATTCATGCCGGCTGTCCCATGGCCAATATGATTAACGCGGAACAGTTAAGGCAGAAGAAAAAGGAACTACCCAATGCCAGTGTGGTCTGCTATATTAACTCCACCGCCGAGGTTAAGGCAGAATCAGATATTTGCTGTACCTCGGCTAATGCCGTCAAGGTGGTCGAAAGCGTAGATAATGATGAGATACTGTTTGTCCCCGACCAGTACCTGGGTCACTATGTCTCCACCAAGACGAATAAGAAAGTGCACCTCTGGCCCGGCTACTGCCCTACCCATGCCCGAATACGAGACCAGGACATCATCAGACTGAAGCAGGAGTATCCGCAGGCTAAAGTGGTCATCCACCCGGAGTGCCGACCCGAGGTTATCGCCCTGGCTGATGAAGTCTTCAGCACTGGAGGAATGGTGAGGTATGCCCAAAGTGAAGATGTCAGCGAGATGATTGTCGGGACCGAGCTGGGAATAATCCACCGCCTGAGAAAGGAGAATCCGGGTAAGAAATTCATCTCGGTCTCCGAACAGGCAGTTTGTCCCAATATGAAGTTAATCACTCTAGAAAAAGTCTTATGGTCTCTGGAGGAGATGGCACCCGAGGTAAGGGTTCCCGAGGCAATTCGCCTCAAGGCAAAAGCAGCAGTGGAAAAGATGTTAGCCATCGTCTGAGCAAGACATATGGAAGAGCCTAAATATATCGTCGTCTTTATTACTACCGGCAGCACCGAAGAAGCACAGCATATATCAAGAATATTGCTTGAGCAGAGGAAAGTAGCCTGCGTCAATACCATCCCAAAGGTTGATTCCCTTTTCTGGTGGGAAGACAAGCTTGATTCGGCTCAGGAAAACCTGCTCATCGCCAAAACCAAGGCATCACTGCTTCCGGAAATCATCAACCTGGTCAAGAAGGTGCACAGCTACGACGTTCCAGAAATAATTGCCTTACCTATTGTCGGTGGTAATCAAGAGTATCTGGAATGGATAGAGCAAAGTGTCGCCTAAAGCGCGCCTAATTCATCCGTACGAAGTTATCCGTTCGGTAGTGTATCAATTTGGTCTTGTTGCAAAATGATTTAACTTGACACCGCCTATTTTGGTATAATCCACATTAGAGAAGGTGTGTTATGGGAAGAGTAACTGCAATCTGTGAATATGTCCAAGATGGTTACACCTTCCGTACTACAAAACAAAACTGGATACGGCTTGCTCGCTACGATGCACCCCTAGAGGGTGAACCTAATTATACTGAAGCCGAACGATTACTCTCCTCACTCATACTAAACAAGGAAATAGTTTATGAGCAAGTTGGCATATCTCACGGTCGAGTCGTTGCTGAGGTATGGCAAGCTGGTAGAAACATAAACGACCTTATGATACAGTCTGGATATTAGAAGCAATCTCGCTTCAAACTGATACACTACCATCCGTTCCGGTTTCTTGACTTCAGCCATTTTTGCTTCTGATTAAACCGTGTCTGTTCGTCGGTAGGCTGGTAACTTGCCCAAAAATTATCCTTAAAAGTACTAAAAGTGCCATTCAAAACGGCACTTCTTGATTTACCCATCAGATGATGAATAAAGCTCAGGTTATGAATCGTGGCCAATCGGTAGGCCAAGAGTTCCTCGCCTTTGAACAGATGGTGCAGGTAAGCCGCCGAAAAGGTGCGACAGGTATAGCAATCACAATCGGGGACAATGGGCTGGTCCATTCGGCTAAAGGCAGCATTCTTGATATTGCGCCGACCCTGCCAGGTAAATAAAGCTCCATTCCGGGCGACACGGGTCGGCAGGGCGCTGTCAAAGATATCAATGCCTCTAGCTACACCCTCAACGATATCTTCAGGAGAGCCTACCCCCATAAGGTATCGCGGTTTATTCTCAGGCAATAAAGATGCCATCTCCTCAACCGTGGCCAGGGTTACTTTCTTGGGCTCGCCAACACTCAAGCCACCAATGGCATAACCAGCAAAGTCCAGTGAGGTAAGGTATTCCGCCGACTGGCGCCGAAGCTGGGGGAAGACGCCCCCCTGTATAATCGCGTACAGGGCCTGGTCATGACGCTTTTGCGCTTTCTGGCATCTCTCTGCCCACTGGTGCGTTCTCAGCATTGCCCGCTGCACCTTCTCCAGACTATCGCCATACGCTGAGCACTCGTCCAGAACCATAATAATATCGGCACCAAGCGCTTCCTGGTATTGCATAGCTAACTCAGGGGTTAGAAAATGCTCGCTGCCATCAATGTGAGAGCGAAAGGTTACCCCATCATCACTAACCTTACAGAGTGGGGCCAAACTGAATAGCTGATAGCCACCACTGTCAGTAAGAATGGCACCATCCCAGGCCATAAATTTATGTAAACCACCCATCTTTGCCACCACCTCGATACCCGGCCTGAGGTAAAGGTGATAGGTGTTAGCCAGCACCATTTTGATCCCGATATCTTTAACCTCCTCGGGAGTCAATGTTTTAATGGCACCCTGACTGCCCACCGGCAAAAAGACCGGCGTCGGTACCAGACCATGGGGTGTAATTAGTTCGCCAGCGCGGGCACCAGCGCAAGTCTTGATTAAACGGAAGTCATTTTGATTTAGCAATTTTCCTATCCTAAAAGCCAGATATCGAGACACATGATCAGGAAGATTAAACCCAGATAAGGGAAAGCCGATAGCTTATATAGTCGCCAGGCATCTTTAGTCGCACCGGAAATGACCAGCCGAAAGCCGGCATAGACCATCATCATACCCAGTAGATTGGCTACCACCAAATAGAGCCAGGCAAAGCTACCAACGAAATAAAGAGCAATCGAAGCCACATAAAGCATCACAGAAAATACCAGCAATACTTTCACCGCGTTCTTAACCTCGCAACTAATCGGAAAGTAGCTCAGTCCGGCTTGCAGATAGTCATCTCGATTAGTAAGTATTAAGCTCCAGACGTGCAGTGGTAGCCAGAAGGCGAGCAGGATACACAAAAGCAATATTTCCCAGCTCAACACCGGCTTAATGGCAAACCACCCCATAAGAATTGGGGCGCAACTGGCGAGCACCCCCTGGGGATAAACACAGGTTACCTTCTTGCGCCAAGTGGCGGCAGCTAGTGTGCCTCCCAAGCCAGCTAGAAAAGCAAAAGGGTGCAGCTGCCAGGCCAAAACCAAGCCAATAATAATCAGACCCGCCGTCAAAGGCAATACTTTCTGCGGGGGGTAAATGCGTTTTGATGGCAGAGCTCTATTTTTAGTGCGCTGCATCCGAGCATCAACATTACGGTCCAAATAGTTGGTCAACCCGTTAGCCCCAGCCGTGGTTAATAAAATCGTTATCAGAACGAGGAACAGTTTTGGTGATAGCTGTCCTTCGCCAGCGATAATAGCCGCGCAGACACCAATAAAGGTCAATAAGACACTCGGCAGAGGTTTTAATACCTGGATATAGTTCTTAACTTGGCTGATTATTGCACCCTTCCTCAAAAGAAAGCTCTATTTTTATATCGCTTTTTGGCTACAAAAGTCAAGCAATAAAATGTGATTTGTCTTGGTAGATGGATAGTATTAAGATAAAACTGTGAAGCAGAAACTGAAGCAAGCCCTCTCCCTAAGAGAGAAACAGCGCATTGTTGACTCTAGTCGAACACCAGCTGCCGTGCTACTGCCCATATATTATAAACAGGGACAGTATTACATCCTGTTTATCAAGCGGACGGAGTGGGTAGAAAAACATAAGGGTGAGATATCCTTTCCCGGGGGAGCCCATGAGGAAAGAGATAAGACGATGCTGGACACTGCCCTGCGGGAGTGTGCTGAGGAAATAGGCTTGATGCCGGATAAGGTTGAGATATTAGGGGAACTGGATGACGTAGTCAGTGTCAAAACAAACTATGTCATAACTCCCTTTGTGGCGCTTATTCCCTGGCCATACCAGTTCAAGGTAGATGGAAAGGAGACTGAGGAGATCATTGAAGCCCCTATTTCGGCACTGCTGGACAAGGGCTACTCTCATCAAGTAACTCGAGGCAGTGAAACGGTCACCACCTATTTTTATGATTACCGGGGTAGAGTAATCTGGGGAGCCACGGCCCGGATACTAAATAAGTTCCTGGAAATTTTTGCTCAGGTTATGGAAAGCAAATAAACAGAACGTCACCACCAAGCTTCTGCTACCTGCTTAGAGTTAAACCCATATAACTAACCCCAATCTATAAATATATTTTACAATATTTTATTAACTTTCATCACAAATTCTTGACATATTTAGTAAGAATAATATATAATAATTATTGGATTTATCGAGGTAAACCGTGACCAGTAAGGATTACTACAATATATTAGGGGTTAAGCGAAACGCCAGTGAGCAGGAGATAAAGCAGGCTTATCGCCGGTTGGCGCGCAAGCACCACCCCGATGTTAACCCCAGCGACAAGTCAGCCGAGACAAAGTTCAAAGAGATCAACGAAGCCTACGAGGTTCTCTCGGATAAAGAGAATCGGAAAAAGTACGACAAGTATGGTGACCAGTGGCAGTATGCTGACCAGTTTGAACAGGTGAGTCGGCAGCAGACGCCCTCCTGGGATTTTGGCCGGAGTAGCGGTACCACCAGCTTCCATTTCGCTGGTGATAACCTAGACAGCCTGTTTGATGAACTGCTACGAGGTACCCGTACCCGCACTTATACTCGCCGGGCTCAACCAAGACGGGGTCGGGATATCGAGGCCCCAGTTGAGGTAACTCTGGAGGAAGCTTACCATGGCACCAAACGTACCCTTAGCCTTCAGGCTGAGGAACCTTGTCCTAGCTGCCAGGGTAGTGGATGGATTCAGAATGTGCCCTGTTCGACATGCCAGGGCTTAGGGATAGTGCCTCGCCTGAAGCGCCTTGAGGTGAAGATACCACCTGGGGTCAAGACCGGGTCTCGGGTGCGTATCGCCGGTAAGGGACAACCCGGTTACGGTGGTGCTAATGGCAATCTTTATCTGGTGATATCGGTTAAGCCGCACCGCTTGTTTGAGCGCCGCGGTGATGATTTATATGTGGAAGTCCCGGTACCACTGACCGTGGCCATGATGGGTGGTGAGGTTCAGGTACCGACTCTTAAAGGTAAGCTGGCACTAAAAATACCTCCTGAGACGCAAAACGGGCGTGCCTTTCGCTTGGCTAGACAAGGTATGCCCCACCTTGGCAATTCTTCCCGAGGCGACATGCTGGCCAAGGTGAATGTTGTCTTGCCAACTAAATTATCTCCACAAGAAAAAGAACTATTCAAGCGGCTGGGCGAGCTTCGGCCAGCCTAAAGGGAAGGTGAGGTTAAGATGAACAGAGATGATGAACCCCGTTATGTGATAAGCATTGCCGCCAAGATGCTTGGTACCCAAACTTATACCTTGCGCTACTACGAAAGGATTGGCGTCATCGAGCCGAAGCGGTCTCAAGGCAATATTCGGCTCTATTCAGAGGGAGACATCGCACTACTTCGCCGGGCCAAAACTCTGGCCGAAGACATGGGAGTCAACCTGGCTGGAGTAGAAGTTATTTTGCGCTTGATGCAGCGAATGAATGAGATGCAGAACGAACTGGAAAAGCTGGCATCAGAGGTAAAGAGGCTGAGGAGGTAAGCAGATGAGACAGGAGAGATTTACGGAACTGGCACAGGAAGCATTGGCGACTTCTCAGGAGATTGTTCGCCAGTATAAACACAGCCAATGGGATGTTGAGCATGTTCTCTTAGCCCTGCTCCAGCAGGAGAGAGGGCTGGTTGGTGACATCCTAAGGGAACTTAATATTGATGTGGAAAAGGTGAGACAAGAGGTAGAAGCTGCTCTGGATAAAGTACCCAAGGTTGCTTTTGAGACCGGACAAATTTATGCCACACCGCGTATCGCCCAACTGCTAAAGATGGCTGATGAGGAGGCAAATCGGCTGAAGGACGAGTTCATCAGCACCGAGCATTTACTGATTGCTATCGTTGGCGAGGAGAAGGGTGAGGCAGCCGCTATCCTTAAGCGCTTTGGAGTCGACCAAGAGAAGGTTTATCGCGCTCTCCAGCAGCTCCGTGGTGGGCATAGGGTTACTGATACCAGGGCGGAGAGTAGATACCGCTCCTTAGAGAAGTACGGGCGTGACCTGACTGAATTTGCCCGTCAGGGTAAGCTTGACCCGGTTATCGGTCGGGATGATGAGATTAAACGGGTGATGCAGATACTCACCCGGCGTACCAAGAATAATCCGGTGATTGTCGGTGATGCCGGGGTGGGCAAAACCGCCATCGCTGAAGGGTTAGCCCAGAAAATCGCCGCTGATGATGTTCCTAATTCCCTTAAAGGGCGCAAGGTAGTGGCTTTGGATATGGGAGCCCTGGTGGCCGGGAGCAAATTCCGTGGTGAGTTTGAGGAGCGACTGAAAGCAGTGATGGATGAAGTGCGCCAGGCCCAGGGCGAGATAATTTTGTTTATTGACGAGATTCATACTGTAGTTGGCGCCGGGGCAGCCGAAGGAGCCATTGATGCCAGTAATATGCTCAAACCGGCTCTAGCCCATGGTGAGCTGCAGTGTGTTGGCGCGACCACCCTTGATGAATACCGCAAGTTTGTGGAGAAGGACAAGGCACTGGAGCGACGCCTCCAGCCGGTATTCCTCGGTGAGCCCAGTGTTGAGGCAACCATTGAGATGCTCCGCGGCCTCCGACCGAGATACGAGGCACATCATAAGATTAAAATCAGTGATGAAGCCTTAGAGGCTGCCGCCAAGCTCAGTCAGCGCTACATCTCGGACCGGTATTTGCCAGATAAGGCTATTGACCTTATTGATGAGGCAGCCAGCAAGTTACGCATTGACACAGAGAGCGCGCCCCCGGAGATTCAATCTTTACAGCA
>JAUWBK010000099.1 GCA_030605045.1 Dehalococcoidia bacterium | reverse complement strand
ACCACTGCCCAGCATATATCCAAAAGCTATCGGGGACTGATTTTCTCCGAACTCTGTGAAACCGTGTCCATGCCGATTATCGTTGGTAATTGTGTCAGCTATAGCGCTTGTTTAGAACTTATGCGCACGGGAATCTCAGGGGTCTTAGTTGGTGTTGGACCGGGTGCCGCCTGTACCACCAGGGAAGTCCTTGGTGTCGGTGTCCCTCAGGTAACGGCGACTATCGATTGTGCTGCTGCCAGAGACGAATATCTGCGCGAGTCGGGTAGGTATGTGCCGATAATTACTGATGGCGGCTTTCGTAAAGGTGGCGATCTGTGTAAAGCCCTGGCGGCCGGTGCTGACGCGGTGATGCTGGGTTCCATTTTGGCTCAGGCCAAAGAGGCACCGGGGTCGGGTTATCACTGGGGTATGTCTCATCCCCACCCGGCACTACCCAGGGGGACCCGGATAAAGGTTGGCAGCACTGGCACTCTGGAACAAATCCTCTCTGGTCCGACTTCAGTCACTGATGGTAGCCAGAACCTGGTCGGGGCTGTCCGTACGGCTATGGGTGTCTGTGGGGCAGCTACCATTCCGGAAATGCACCAGGTTGAGATGATAGTTGCTCCGGCGATTACCACGGAAGGTAAATCATGGCAACTCTCCCAATCCTGCCAGTAATAGTCAGTTTACTAGCTTTGCTTCCGCGATAAACTATTCTTCTTCTTCCTCTTCTTCTTCAGTTACGGCACCGATGTCTTCAGTAACACGAGGTAGCAAGGCCTCTACTTTTTTCTGCGGGCGTGGTGGGAAGGTTAATTGACCAATTGTCTGGCACAGCTCTTTGAATTTCTCCACCGGCTGCCCAATGCCTGCTTCCACGACCACGCCGTCCACCCCGGTTTTCCAGAGAATCTGAAGTTCGTTGGCGGTTACCTTTAATGGTACGGAGGCTAACAAAGGTTTGGTCAGTAGCTCAGCGAAGCGCTGAAAGAGCATAAGATGATGCCAGGTAAGCGAAGATTCCTCTCCCGGTTCGTCGGCAATAAGCACGGCGTCTATCGGTAACTCATTAACTGCTCTGAGCAAGCCTTCACTGAGTGAGGCCTCCACTTGCAAAATCTTACCTACTTTGTCATCTTCAGGTATGGCTAATGCGGTACTAGCCGGGAAGACGACAAAATCGCCGCCGGCTTCTACCATCGACTTTATTCCTCGGCTGCCGATATCTCCCAACCATAACCCCCAGGGAATATCGGACACAGATTGAGCTATTCTCTGAAGAGTCTTAGCTCCTGAGCCCGGTTTGGCAAAAAGTAACGCATCGGCACCCTTGGTATAATCAGCCAGACGGCCAACATCAGTTGTTTGAGCTAGGCTAGCGATGAGCAGCATTTTTGCCTTCGTTGTGGCTGGTTGTGCTTTGCCAAACCCGATAGGCTTAGATACTACTTTGGTTACCTGATTTAACCGGTCTATTAGCTTGCTCATTCGGCCCTCCACGAATTAAAGCAATAGATCGCTCCTAAGCTACACTGGCTCTGAATTAGTATAACACAAAGCCAAGTAGCTGATAAAAATTCCCTGGCAGGTTTCTTTATTATCCTTACTCCCTGATAACTTTTGACATATCTTCGCCTGATACGTATAATTAGGTAATTATAATCGGCGGGAGGGTGCCATCTTGGCGGAGAATAATAAATCCAGTTCGGTAGCTCAAGAGCAGGCGCGCGATATTGAACAGATTAAAAAGCGCCTGAATATGCTAGACCAGCGTTTAGATAATATCGATTCGATTGTTACCGCCGTTGCCGAACGGGTAATGAAGCAGCCGATTACTTTTAATGTAACCTGTTCGAACTGCGGCCAAAATATCGAGATTGCCCTTATCGGCATCGAGAAGCCTAGGAAGTAAAGCTGATAGATTAAATCTTAGAGAATAATCGCTCTACCCTTTTGGCTTTCTAGGATGTACCTAAACTTAACCCATACCCATTAAATAACGATGGAGGTGAACATGGCAATAGCCGCTAGAATCAATCAAACCAAATATGAGGTTTTCCGGTGGCGGTACGAGCTAAGTATTCCGAAAAAGTTAGCTCTAGCCGTAGGTATAGCCTGCCTTACCGGACTTGCCGCTCAGATTAGAGCTTTTTTCCCGTGGAGCCCGGTACCAGTGACCGGACAAACCTTTGCCGTACTCCTTGCCGGTGTCCTCTTGGGAAGGTGGTGGGGAGGCACAAGCCTGGCTATCTATGCTGGACTCGGCGTTGCTGGAGTGCCCTGGTTTGCTGGCTGGGGCAGCGGCCTGGGTTATCTTGCTGGACCCACCGGGGGATACATTATTGGTTTTATTTTGGCTGCCCTTTTCCTGGGTCACCTCACCGACAAGTATATCCGGTCGAGAAGCTTCCTGAGTATGCTTGGGCTCATGCTCTTCGCTAACTTTATCCTGATCTACCTTCCTGGTCTCCTTCAGCTTGGGCTCTGGGTCAACTTGGTGAAAGGGGAACCAGCTAGTTTCACCAGCCTTCTCATGATGGGAGCTATCCCCTTTATCGCTGGTGATATTGCTAAGGCTGTTCTAGCGGCGGCTATCGTCAGAGGGGTAACACCTAAATCAGCCTATAATGGAGAAGTCGATAAAGATAAATGGGCGCATTGGCGTCTACCTTAGAAAACACAATATAGATATCATGCTCGGGTAAACCAGAGAAATAAACCAGCACCCACCAGCGCCATAACCGCGCCGAAGTAAAATGCCGAGTTGATATTGGTAAAATCGACTATTGCTCCGCCTAAAATTGGTCCCACTGCCATACCTATACTCAGTGCCATAGTAAACACGGCAATAGCTGAGCCCATGCCATATTTCCTGCCCTCCTCTACCATTAGGGCTGAAGCGGCCGGAACCGAAATGGCACTACCCAGACTGCCTAAAGCGCAAAGCGCCAATAACTGCCAGAAGTCTTGCGCTAGCGGAATCAAAGCCAGATAGGTAAAACTGACCAGGCAGCCGAGAACTATCAGAAACCTTCTGCTAAATCGGTCAGCAATCCTACCCGAGGGGATCCCGAGTAACGATAATAGCAAGATGTGAATTGCCAGCAGGACCCCGATGAGGTTAGGACGCAAACCGAGACCGATAGCCGCAAAAATAGGCAAAAAGGTGAAAAAGAGGGCTCTGCCAAAGGTAAGTGCCAGACGAAAACTAAAAAGACCAACCATCGTGCCGCTCTGGCTCATTTCTTTGAAAGAAAGAGGGGGGCTTGCCGACAATTTCTGACGGCTAATTTCAGGAAGGAAGAAAACAGCGATGAAGAAAGCCAGTAGATTAAGGCCCCCCATGGAGAGAAAGGCAATATCCATCCCTAGGTGCTCGGTTAATACCCCGCCCATTAAAGGACCAAAACCAAAACCACTGAAAAAGGCAGCATTAGAGTAACCCATCCACTTGCCCTCTTCGCCCTCGGGGGAAATATCACCAACATAGGCCTGAGCGATGGGCAAAATCATGCCACCAGCCACACCGTGCACCAGACGGATTAAGACTAACTGGGAGACACTATCCGCCCAGATAAAACCCAGCGAGATTAAAGCATAGAAAAAAAGGCCGATGCAGATGAATGGCTTTCGCCCACTACGGTCAGAAAGCCGACCAAAGATAGGCGTAACTATAGTTCGGGAAATAGAGAATCCGGCAAAGATTGCCCCCAGCCAAAGCCCACTTGCCCCCAGGCTCTCCGCATAAAGAGGCAAAAGCGGGACGACGATGCCGGCGCCTAACATCGAGGAAAAGATGGAAAGGGCTAAAATGGGGAAAACTCTCTTTATCATGTGGACTGGAAGCATTATAGCGCCTTACTGCCCAAGCTGACAAGCTGAACTAATTGTCTCAGGGGGCAGTGGTGATTGCACTCACCATTGGTCACTGCTATAATAAGACTTGTGGTTAGTTAAATGGGGTGGTAGAGCCTCTCGTCCCCAGAAAGGGTGAGAGGTTTTCATTATAGACCAGAGAGTTTCAGCGGTGGTTACAAAAAAAGAACAAGGCAAAGAAGAAAAGTTGGAGATTATGCGGCATTCCGCATCTCATGTTATGGCGGAAGCGGTTCAGTCTATCTTCCCTGATGCCAAGTTTGGCATTGGCCCGGCGATTGCAGACGGCTTCTATTATGATTTTGATTTACCCCGCGCACTCAATCCGGATGATTTACCACTCATCGAGAATAAGATGAGAGAAATAATCGCTTCCAATGGGCCTTTTGTCAGAAAAGAAGTAAACAAAGAAGAGGCACGGAAAATTTTTGCCGCTCAGCCTTATAAACTGGAGCTGATTGATGAGCTTCCCGACGAGAAGGTCAGCCTGTATCAGCAGGGCTCGTTCCTTGATTTGTGTCGCGGTCCTCATGTCAATTCTACCGGGGAAATCAAAGCGTTTAAGCTGATTAACATTGCTGGTGCCTACTGGCGTGGTGATGAGCACCGCCCAATGCTACAACGAATATATGGTGTTGCCTTTGGCACCCAAGAGGCTCTCGACGAGCACCTGAAAAGGCTTGAGGAAGCCGCCCGGCGTGACCACCGGAAATTGGGTAGGGAGCTTGACCTGTTCAGTATCCAGGATGAATTTGGCCCCGGACTGGTTCTCTGGCATCCCAGGGGAGCCATTATCCGCCGTGTCATTGAGGATTTCTGGAAGGATGAACATGTCAAGCGTGGCTATGAGATTGTTTATACTCCTCATCTTGCCCGAATGGATTTATGGAGAACCAGCGGACACCTGGAGTTTTATCAGGATTA
>JAUWBK010000075.1 GCA_030605045.1 Dehalococcoidia bacterium | reverse complement strand
ACGAGTCCTAAAGCTACAATTAGATAGAATCTCTTTTTTGCGCTTTCTTTCCACTGTTTTATCATTCATTCATTTTCAGGTTGTTGCCCGATTACCTCTGGGTAACCTCGCACCATACCTGTGGCTCATAGCTGCCACCAGTCAATGTTTTAAACGGGTGCAGGCGGTAGCCACCGCCAACAACGTCCACCGAGAAAGGACTCGTGCCATTGCCACTGGTCCAGGTAAACAATACCTGGGCATTCTGCAGACTGAGGACTTGAGTTTCCGATTGTTCATCAGCCATATCACCAGCATTGTCGGTATACTGAAGTGCCAGGTTGAGGTGGTGGTACTGCCTGATCAGCTCTCCGGTATTTATCAGATAGACAGTTATCACCAGGTCACCGGTGTAGTTCTCGCCTGTTAGGGTGGTGTATGGGTTTACGGTAAATAGTTTACCTGCTGGCCAGGTACCGGTAAATTTGCCGAAGGTGGCGGTCGGTCCCGCGTAACTGGCGTTTGCCGTTATGTTGGCAAAGTCTGATTCTGGCGCATTAACACCAATGGTTGCTGTCGCTGTGGTGAAAGCATAGGCAAACATGCCACCGGTGACTGCCAGTAAAGCTATTAGAGCGATGATTAGAAATTTTTTCACTTTTCCCCTCCATTTTTTCAAGACAATTGGTTTTTATTTGCCAAAATCTTACCACTTGTCACCTTTTTTGTCAACCTATAGGCTCATATATTGATATTATACACCTAATCTTGACTGAGTGGTAGTACTTACTTTTGGCTCCTTTTCTTTTATACTTACTGCTGCCTTTCCTGTTTGGCTCTAGTTGCTCAATCACCCCTTGGCTCCGGGTTCTCGGGATTGCCTTAAGTTAGGCAACCCCGTTTACTAGCCCTGGCTATTTTTACAAGCCAGCCTGGAGAATTTCGGCAGTGAATGACGGAGCCCATGTACCCCCGGCCCCGGTTAGGTATGCCCAAGGGAATGTCCGGTAGACGCCGCCCACGCAGTAAATACGGTAGGTGGGGCCGCCAGTCATATTATTTGAAGTAAAGCTGACTACCCCATTGTGCAGGGTGAGTGGCTTGTCTACTCCATCCACGTCCATCGATTGGTTAGCACTGTTCACCAGTCGGAGTTTCACCATGAACATCCCGTATTTGTAGCCTATTTGATCAATATTGTCCAGGTAGACATTTATCCCGATGTCACCCTGGTAACCTGTTTCTGGGGCTACGTCGAAGAGGTTGCCGGCGCCTATTCTACCCCGATAAGTACCGAACGGAGTGTAGGCAGGAACGGTGTCGTTGGTAGATGCAGTAATATTACCGAAGTCAGATGAAACTGTGCCAACCGTGAGGCTGGTACTCGCAATGGTGTAGGCATAGGCAAACAGGCCACCAGTGACCGCTAGGGAAAGCAACAGGGCAGTGGTAAAATAAAGCCTCAGTTTGCTTTTGCCAGCTCCTTTAATTAGTTCACTCATTATCTTATTACCTCCTGTTTTTGGTTAATTGACAATTAATTGAAAATTGTGAGAAAATTCTATAAAACACCCGGGAGGGTGGTAGGTTTTCCTCAAGGCTCTAATTTTAGGAATTCCTGCCACCTTCTTTATTATTGTTTTTCACATTTGATCACCCCCATTACCTGTAATGCTTAACTTATTTCTCCGATAAGAGACTGAAAGCGTTCTTTTAAGCTTTCCTTGAAAGCATCGAATTCTTCCTTGGTTATGTACTCGGTTGCGCGCTTGCCGTTAAAGCTGACCCTGGAGATTGCCGGTGGACCACTCTGCGTTGCCTCAAGCAGCATCAGTTTCTGGTCATTAGTCACCATCTTATGCAGTATAGCTCCAAGTCTATTACTGATAACCCCTTCACTTATGCCTAGTGTTTCAGCCACCTGCTCTTTCGAGTTACCATCAGCAATGTGACGCAAAATCTCAGTCTCGCGGGAAGTGAGGTGGGCCAGCAGTTTACCTACCTGTTCTCCTATTGAGGAGAAAGCTTCAAATTCGGCAAGAACCCGGGAAGCAATTTCTGGTCTCAAGAGGACTTCACTTATGGGTTGACCGCCTTGAACCACCTTCCGGATGGTACTGATCACAACCTCCGGGTCAACGTCCTTGGTCAGGCAGGCACTTGCCCCGCTCTTCATGGCGGCGAAAAGTTGTTCCTCATTGTCACTATCCATAATTAAAATCACGGAAACCTCAGGTAGGTTCTGTTTGACGCGGCGGGTTACCTCAACACCACTGAGCTTATCATGGTCGGCATTGAGAATAGCTACCTGTGGTGGATTTGTTTCAATAAAAGCTAACGCTTGTTCATTCTCAGACTCTTCACCAATAACTTCCATATCTTCCTCGCCAGACAAAGTGAAGTGAATACCTTCTCGGAAAAGCACTTGCCAGTCGGCCAGAAAAACACTAACCTTCTCCATCTCTAGCTCCTTTGAAGATAAATTATCTTCCATAATCTAAATTTAACACGCAAGTATAAATTTGAGCATAAAAAAAATAAAGATGTCGTAAAGGTTCTGTTAAGGTTTCGTAAAGAAGGCAAGACTGGGGGGAAAGTCCTGGGCGGTGAGTTAATTTAACCGAAGAGGCGTGAAGGACGGTTTAGCCAATTATTTAAGCTGGCCTCAGAAACTTGTAGCCCATCCCGTGCTCAGTAACAATAATGCTGGGTGACTCGACGCTATCCCCCAGCTTCTGCCTCAGGTGCTGAATATGTACCCTGAGCAGGTCTCTCGCGTCCCGGTAGGCTTCGCCGCACGCTTTGGTTAATAGATTTTCGTGGGAAAGCAATCGCCCTTCGTTCTTGATTAGGTGGTAGAGCAGCTTATATTCCGTGGAGGTAAGCTTTATCGGCTTCCCATCAACTGTGATCTCATTGCGGGCAAAGTCGACCCGTAGTTTGCCACCGGCAAAGGGTTGTTCTTCAGTGGTAACTGACAGCCCTTTGGCACGACGCAATACTGCCTGCACCCGGGCGATCAGTTCGATGTGACTGAAGGGCTTAGTAACATAGTCATCTGCCCCTAGCTCAAGCCCCTTGGCAATATCGGTATCTTCACTCTTAACGGTTAGCATGACCACTGGCACTTGGGAGAAACGCCGTATCTCACGAAGAACTTCGTAGCCATCCATATCAGGTAGCCCGATATCCAGAATAACCAAATCAGGACTCTCGGTTTCGATAAGGGATAGTCCTTTGGTGCCGTCGTTGGCTGGAATTACCTCAGTACCGCTCCAGCGTAGCTGGAAGCACAGTGAGACAACCTCAATAATCTCTGGAGAATCGTCAATAACTACTACTCTCATCTTTCAGTTCTTATGATTTTTACAAGGGCAGAGAGAAGAAGAAACGGCTGCCTTGCCCTGATATGCTCTCGAGCCAAATCTTACCGCCGTGAAGCTCAACTAATAATTTAGTGATAGCTAATCCCAACCCACTACCTTTACCACCATTAACCTGGTAATAAGGTTGAAATATCAGCTCCTGCTTATCCGCTGGGATGCCCATCCCGTTGTCAGTTACTTGAATTACCAAGCGCTTATCATTTTGTGAGGCAATGACGGTTATCTTACCTCCTTCCGGAGTGAACTTGCTGGCATTGGTTAACAAATTGAGTAGAATCTGCTCCAGATACTGACGCTGCGACTTGACTGAAGGAAGAGACGGCGGCAATTCCACGGCTAGGGATTGCTTTTTGCTTTTCGTGATTGGGTAGAGCTGTGCCGTCACACTCTGGATGACCGGCCCAATTTCAAGGTATTCCGGTTGAAATGAGAAATCTCCAGCTAGTAATCCGGCCATTGCGGAGAAGTTAGATAGCTTTTCATCTAGGCTGTGGGCACTTCGGATAATGTTCTGCGTGAGTCTTACTGGCATGCTTTTCCGATCCATCTGGAGCTCATCAGCCAGAAGCTCCGCAGAAACAATAATGGCCGTGAGCAAGGTCTTAAGCTCATGGACGGTAGCATCACCAAAGCCTATCCTCTGCTCATCTTGCTCAGTTATTTGGTTCGTCGTTTGCTTCAGGTTCTGCATGGTTTACCACAACAAGGTTGGTCTATACTGTTCACCATTGGCCAAACTGGCGCTCAATCACTCCCTTTAGTCATCCCTCTAGCGATGCTCTTTAACATCGTAAGGATGCCAATGACGGCGCGCTGTACTTCAATCGGCTCTTCGGCTAACATCTTGGCCACATAAGGGTCTAAGTGCCGGCTGCTATAGCCTGTTCTACTCTCTTCAGCGACACTGGGAGTCTGTGGGGACAGGAAACCAGCCAGAGTGAATAGCTCATCCTCATCAAAGCCCAGAGGCTTGGCAATTCTCCGCAGAATATGGGCTGACGGGAAACGCTCGCCTCTCTCAATACGACCCAGATGGGATGAAGATACCCCTGCAGTAGCAGCAAGCTCCTGGAGAGTCAGCGGTATGGCAATTCGCTGCTGCTTGAGTATTCTACCTAGATTATTGTCATTCCGTGCCATATTTACGCTCCTTACTTTCTTTTATTGTAATTCGCCAAATGGCTGATGTCAATACCTTTGGATGTTATACTTTCGCCATTTGTCCACATACTTTTATCTTAACTTGCCGAAGTTAAGGAACCATTAAAATATTGTTGAAATTTCATTAAAATTTTATTTCTTGACAGGATAATTTCTAATGACTAAAATGTGATGGGTCAGGGTTGTTAGGGGAGCGAAGTTTAAAAGTTAAGTTCCTTTAATCTAGATAAACCTTGAGCTAAAAGTATGCTTTTAGAAGGAGGCTGATGCTATGTGGCTAAGGTAGTGGCGGGCCAGAATGAGAGCTTTGAGAGTTTGCTCAAGCGGTTTACTAAAAGGGTCCAGCAGACTGGGATTCTGTCCGAGTTACGCCGTCGGGAGCACTATGAGAAGCCTAGCATGAAGCGTAAGCGGAAAAGAGCCGCCAAGAGACGCAGTGTGGCGCGAGCAATGAGAAGGTACTAGACACGTGAGGCCTACATGGAACAGGAAACAAACCTGAAACAGAAACTGACCGATGACCTCAAGCAGGCAATGAGGAGCCGGGATACGATAAGGCGTTCGGCTATCCGATTGTTGATGGCCGCGATTAACAACGCTGAAATTGCACGGCAGGCGACTTTAGAAGATGCTGATATCCTCGGCATTATCGCCAAGGAGGTTAGGCAGCGTCATGAGAGTATTGAAGCCTTTAAGCAGGGAAACCGCCCGGACCTGGTGGCTCAGGAAGAAGCGGAATTAGCTGTCCTTCAGCAATATTTACCGCCGCAGATGACGCGGGAAGAAATTGCGGAGGCAGCTCGACGGGTTATTGCCGAGGTGGGCGCCGAAGGACCTGGCGATAAAGGCAAAGTTATGCCCAAGCTTATCCCTCAGCTTAAAGGCAGGGCGGATGGACGCGAGATAAATGCGGTGGTAAGTGAGTTGCTTGCTTCATGACCCTGATTCCGATATTTTCATTCTTATCGGGGAAAAGAATGGAGAAGATAGATTCTCTAGAGGGGCTGATGCCCCTCTTTTTATTCTCCAATCAGCATAAGGTGATGATTTAATGCATAGAATCGGAGTCCGTCTGAAGAGCCACCTGCCCGATGCCAGAGGCCTTGGTCTGGTTAAGGACATCCATGACCTTGGCATAACCACCGTTTCCGATGTTCGTGTCGTGGACATCTACTGGTTCGATGCGGATTTAGCCCCAAAAGAACTGGACTTGATTGGTCATCACCTTCTCGCTGACTCGGTTACTCAGGAATACTCTTATCAACAAAGTCCTCGAGTCGAAGGTAAGATTAAATCCGGCTATCATACCGTTGAGGTTGCCTACAATGCTGGTGTTACTGACCCGGTTGAGGATAGCGTCCTGAAAGCAATACGCGATTTAGGGGTGGAAAATGTCAGGGCAGTTAAAACCTCAAAACGGTACATTATTGAAGGACAGTTAGGTGAGCATCAGCTACAGGTCATTTGCAGTCGGTTACTGGTAAATCCAATTATCCAGCATGTCGTCGAGCGAGAGCAATTCAGCTTCCCGGAAAACCCTCAGTATAAATTCAAGTTGGAACGGGTTGACATTCTGACCTCAGGTGATGCGGAACTTTCAAAATCATTTGGGTTT
>JAUWBK010000068.1 GCA_030605045.1 Dehalococcoidia bacterium | reverse complement strand
CGTTCGCTGACCTTGATCCCAATGGCATCCCCGGCTTTAGCTTCGTTAACATCCACATTGTTAATCTGCATCGAGTCAACGGTGAGTTCCATATCAGTGGTGTGCCCCTTGATATGGATTCGGTCACCCACTTGCAGAGTTGCGGTGAGCTCAATACCGGCGACTACCGGGTGGGCAAAGAAGTCACTCACCTTGCCGATTACTTCCTCAGGCATCTGACTCCCTCCTTACATATTATTTAAGATAAGGTTTGCTCCCTCGTTTTTGCCATTATACCCCTCCAATCATTACAAATCAACCACCAAAAAAGAGGCTATTTCCTGACCTCCTCCCTTGGTCCCCCCTCTCCCTTCAAGGAGAGGGGGGATTTCATTATGGAAGAGGCGCCACGTCCCTCTGAAACACCCCACATTATTAACCATTCGGAAAAGAGAGCCCAAAAAGGCAAGCCCTTAGATATCCGTCTAATTTTAACAGAGTTTAAATGCTGATTTTATGAGCAATTAATTCTGGTAGCTTAAGATGAAAGTGAAGTGAGCAGAACGAATACATTAAGAAGTCTATTGATATTGCTAATCTGTCTGCTAACGATGTACGCACCGATAGAGCTAAGTCGGGTGATAGTCCGATGGGGATTAGCGGCTAAATTCATATTTGAACTGGCCTTTATGTGGCTAGGCTATAGCATAGCCCTAGGCATCGTCTCAGTAATAATTCAGAGGCGAGTAAAAGAGAAATAAGGCAATAAAGAGCAAGGAGGAGAATGAAATGATTAAAGCAATTATCAGACTTAAAAATGACATGGTTATGGTCTTCGATGCCGAGGGAGAGCAAGTACCTGAATATCAGGGGCAATATGAGGATGTAAAGGGGAGTATCCTGAGAGATGCCCCATTAGACGCAGTATTCACTCATTGGTTTGGTTATGACGCTGAACCAGAGACCATTTGTAGAGAAGGATGGTAACCCAATGACACATTATGAACAAATAAGCAATATGTTAACTACCGGCGAGGTAGCTCGTCTTCTCGATGTGCATCCCAGTACCGTGAGGCGGTGGAGTAACCGGAAAATACTAAAGGCGTATCGCATTGGACCTCGGGGGGATAGAAGATACCGGCGGGATGACGTGGCTATTTTCCTCCTGGAGCGAACTGTCAAAAAATATTTAAGAAGCTAATTGAACCGTCATCACTGTCTTTCCATTCCTGACCCCTCTTCTTTGTCTTATTTTGTGTCCTCTGTCATTTCAAAGTATTCCTCAGAATGAGCTTAATACATCTATATCGAGCTGCACCCATAATTGCCTATTGACAAATTTTGTGCTATTATAATACAATTGGCATATAGGTAAATAGGAGTGTAGCACTCGATATGGAGAGTAAGGTTACCGAGCATGAAGCAGCCGTTATTGATGTACTACTTGAGAAGGTGCATCGAGACGGGGGATATGATTTTCGCGATTATAAGCGTGGAACGGTGATACGCCGTCTGGAGAGAAGGCTTCATGCCACCGGAGTGAAAACCTGCCTGGACTATATGCGGTTTCTGGATACCCACCTCGAGGAGTATCAGAAATTCGCTGAGTACCTCACCATAAAAGTAAGCAATTTCTTCAGGAGTCCCTACACTTTCCAGCAAGTAGCTGAGCTAGTACTACCCGAACTGGTCTCATACAAAAAAGCCCGAGGCGAGCGGAGCCTGAAGTTCTGGAGCACCGCCTGTGCCCGAGGTGAAGAGCCATACTCTATCGCTATCCTGCTGTCCGAGTTTTTAGGGCATCAACGGCCGGAATTCAATATCTCAATCTACGCCACTGATATTAGCCGGCAGGCTTTGCAAGAAGTGCAATCAGGGATATACTCCCCGAAGGATATCGAAGGTCTTCCTAGTTCTGTCCGGGAAAGCTTTTTTACCCATCACGGTGAGAACTATGAGCTGAAGGCTGATATTAGGCAAATGGTCAATTTCTCCTCTTTTGACCTGACCTCAACGATACATCAGACTCTGCCGCTTTTGGACTGCATCTTTTGCTGCAATGTCTTGATCTATTTCCAGAGTCAACTCCAGGAGAGGGTGTTGGATATGCTGTATGATTCGCTGGCTATCCCCGGTTACCTGATTCTGGGAGAGGTGGAGATGCTGACCGGAAATCTGCGCGGGAAGCTAGAATGCCTTGATAGCAAGGCGAAAATATATAAGAAGGTTAGGACTAACTAAAAGCATAGCTTAGGAGGGCGGTAATATGGCACGGCAATTAACTTTAACTGAAACGGTGGCAGATTTACCCGAAATTATAAGCGAGAGAGGAGAGGGAAATGGCAACAGACAAACCTAAAATGATGGGAATGACTATTGGTAAAAAATTGATTTTGGGATTTATGGCAGTCGTTGTTTTGATAGCAATTCTTGGCATTGTGAACATTGTCAGCATTAGAAACATCGGTATTCTAAATAAGACACAACATACATTGCATATGCCAATAACGGCTGACGTGACACACATTAGAATTGATCTAGAGGAGATAATGAGAGCAACAGAAGAGTATGACGCAGATTGGATGACTAAAGAAGAGTCTTTAGAAGAAATTAAAGAAAAGAAAGAGCATGTAGAAGCACATTTTGAACGTCTATTTACGGCATCAGGCTTACTTACTCTTGAAGAAGTGGAGGACCTTAAAGGTTCAGTTAATGAATTTTATGATTTAAGTGCAAAATTGTTCCTGCTCCATGGTAAAACTCGTGCAGAAAGAACTCCCACAATGGAAGAATTTGACGAAAAAGTAGAAGAGATAGACGAGGAACTAGATGTTTTGCTTACAAAAGTAAATGAAGCATCAAAAGCGTCCCAGGATTCTATTCTTAGCACAATTACCTCAAGCACGATAATTAATATCTCAGTTCTTGCCGTAGTTATTTTAGCTGCATTAGGAATTGCTTTTGCTATATCGAAAAGTATTACAAACCCCATTACAAAACTGAGAAATGCAGCAATTGAGATTGGTAAAGGTGACTTGACTAAGAGAGCCGAGGTTAAATCAAAAGATGAAATTGGGGAGTTGGCTAGCTCATTTAATCAGATGGCTGATGAAATACAGAAAAGAAACGAAGAAATTGAGACCGTGAACGAGGAATTTAGGGCATCTAATGAGGAGCTTCAAGCCAGTGAAGAAGAGTTGCGGGCAAGTAACGAAGAGTTGGAGACAGCCAATGAGGAACTAAGAGAAGCGCAGGAGCAGCTAGTTCGTTCGGAAAGGCTGGTGGCAATAGGGCAGCTGGCGGGCGGGGTGGGACACGAACTTAGGAATCCTCTGGGCGCCATCAAGAATGCCGTTTACTACGTCAAAGGGAAAATGGCGAAGAGTGAGCTGGCAAAGAAAGAGCCACGTATTATGGAATTTCTGGAGATCATGGACGATGAGATAAATGCCTCCAATAAGATTATTAGCGACCTGCTGGGATTTTCGCGTGTCGGTAAGCCCGCTGTCTCACCCACTCACGTAAAAAAGGTGATTGAGGATGCCCTATCGCGGACACCCATTCCGGAGAACATTGAGCTGACGAAAAGGCTGGACACTGACTTGACCGAGATTGAGGTAGACTCTGACCAGATTCAACAAGCATTGGTCAACATAATTACCAACGCGGTGCAAGCCATGCCAGAGGGAGGCAAGCTGACCATCGGCACCCGAGAAAAGGGGAAATTCCTAGAGATGGAAATTACCGATACCGGTGGTGGAATGCCCCAGGAAGTAACAAACAAGATCTTTGAACCGCTGTTTACCACCAAAGCTAAAGGTATTGGCTTGGGACTAGCGGTATCCAAGTCAATCATTGACCGACACGGGGGAAATATTGAGGTAAAGAGCAAGATTGGGGAGGGAACCACCGTTAATATCAAGTTGCCACGGAAAGCAACGTAATTAGGAGGACTACATTGGAAAAGAGTAACGGTAAAAGCAATGTGCTGGTGGTTGATGACCTTCGGAACATGCGCCTGACCCTGGGGGGGATACTGGAGGACGAGGGACACAATGTAGTTACCGTAGAGGATGGTTATCAGGCGATTGAAGCGGTGAGAAAGACTCACTTTGATGCCATCTTTATGGATATCAAAATGCCCGGAATAAACGGGGTGCAAACTTTCAGGGAGGTCAAGAAGATAGACCCCAAGGCAGCGGTAATTATGATGACCGCCTATTCAGTAGAGGATTTGGTGAAAGAAGCTCTGGAGGAAGGTGCCTACGCTATTGTCTATAAGCCATTTGATATTGATAAAATCATAGCTCTTATTGAGGAGTTGCTTCGCGAGAAAATCCCCATACTGGTAGTTGACGACCAGTTTGCCGATAGGGAAACGTTAAAGACAATACTTGAGGAGAAGGGATACCGGGTAGCGACCGCCAATGATGGCGCTGAGGCACTTGAGATGATAAAAAGCCGGCACTATGACATTATCTTTTTGGATGTCAGGCTACCTGATATAAATGGGGTTGAACTTTTTGAGCAGGTCAAAAAGATTGACTCTAAAGCAACCGTGATTATGATGACTGGCTATACTGAGGAGGACTTAGTGAAAAGAGCGGTAAGCGCCGGTGCTTATACCTGCCTATATAAACCCTTTGATATGGAGAAGGTGCTAACGCTGGTAGAGGCTATCGCCAAGGAGAAGGAGGAATGACGTCAACAGATGCCACCATTATCGTGGTGGAGGATGAGGCGGGCACCAGGGCAACCTTGAGCGGCATACTGGAGGACGACGGGTATAAGGTTATTGGATTGGAAAGAGGGGCTGATGCCCTGGAGATGATGCGGAAAAGCCGCTTTGACGTGGTCATTGCCGATATCAGATTGCCCGATGTTGGTGGCATGGAGATACTGGAGGTAGCCAAGGAAATAAATCCCGATGTGGCCGTGATTATGATGACCGGCTATGCGAGTGTGGAGACAGCCGTGGATGCGGTAAACCAGGGTGCCTATGCCTATTTTGTCAAGCCGGTTAGTCCTGATGAGATAAAGAATACCATCGCCAATGCTCTCAAGCAGCAAAGACTCTCATTGGAGAATAAAAAGCTTATCGAGGACTTGCAGCGCTCCAGTAAGCTATTATCTGAAACCAACGAAAAATTGCAGGCTGACATTGCCGAGCGCAAGCGGTGGGAGGAGGCGCTGAGGGAGTCGGAGGCGCGCTATCGTGCCCTGGTGGAGGCTGGGGAGCATATAGGGGAGGCGATTGTCTGGTTGCAGGACACGGACAAGGTGAAAGCGGCCCACGTCTTTGCCAGCCAAGAATGGGCACGGATAACCGGCTACACCATCGAAGAGCTTAGGGAAATATCGTATCTTGACCTCGTCCATCCCCGTTACCGCGATGAAGTAGCCGATAGGGTGCGGAGGCGACATAGGGGAGAAAATGTTCCCGGCCGTTTTCAGATCTCCATTGTCACCAAAGACGGCCGTGAGGTACCTGTTGAGGTCGCTGCTGGCGGCTCAATTCCCTATCAAGGCAGACCGGCGTCAGTCGGCTACGTGCGGGACATCACTGAACGCAAGCGGGCGGAGGAGGCGCTGCGGGAATCGGAGGCGCGCTATCGTGCCCTAGTGGAGGCTGGGGAGCATATAGGGGAGGCGATTATCCTATTGCAGGACACCGACAAGGTGGGGGCAGCCCATATTTTCGCCAACCAAGAATGGGCACGGATAACCGGCTACACCACCGAAGAGCTTAAAGGAATATCGTATTTTGACCTCATCCATCCCCGGTACCGCGATGCCGTAGCTGACAGAGTGCGACAGCGACTGCAGGGACAAAATATTCCTGGTCACTATGAAATCTCTATTATCGCCAAAGACGATACAGAGGTGCCTGTTGAGGTCGCTACTGGTGACTCCATCACCTATCAGGGCAGACCGGCGTCAGTCGGTTATGTCCGGGACATCACTGAGCGCAAGCGGGCGGAGGAGGAGATTAAGAAATTCAAAACAATTTCTGACCGAGCCGGTTACGGCACGGCGATAGCTAGCCTTGAAGGTCCGTTTATCTATGTAAATGAATCTTATGCGGGGATGCATGGCTATACACCAGATGAACTTATTGGCAAACATTATTCTCTTCTTTACACTGAGGAGGCATTGAAACACTTAGAAAGATTTAGAAACAAACTTATGCAAAAAGGCACCTATTTTGCAGAAGAACTGTGGCGTAAGAGAAAAGATGGTAGTGTCTTTCCTAGTCTGACGACTGCTGGAGTTATTAAAGATGATAACGGAAAGCCTTTATACATATCGGCAACGGCGATTGACATTACTGAACGCAAACGAATGGAGGAGGCACTCAAGGCAGCGGAGCAAAATTTTCGCAATTCTTTGGATAGTTCGCCTTTAGGCATTCGCATTGTTACTGCAAAAGGGGAACTTCTTTATGCTAATCAGGCTATTCTGGACATTTACGGCTACAGCAGTATTGAGGAAATGGAATCCATACCCGTAATACAGCGTTATACTCCCGAAAGCTATTCTGAACACCAAGAAAGGAAGGAAAAGAGGAAACTGGGAAAACGAGTCCCAGCTCATTATGAAGTAAATATCATTCGTAAGGATGGCGAAGTTCGACATTTGGAAGTGTTTCATAGAGAGGTATTGTGGGATGGTAAAAAGCAATTTCAGGTGCTATACGATGACATCACCGAGCGCAAGCGGGCGGAAGAGGAGATTAGGAAATTCAAGACAATTGCTGATAAC
>JAUWBK010000131.1 GCA_030605045.1 Dehalococcoidia bacterium | reverse complement strand
GCCTGGGCAAAGAAGTGCATCGATGATTACGGGGCGGAGATGATATGCCTGCAACTGTTAAGCACCGACCCCAATGGACTTGACCGTGGCGCTGACGAAGCCGCCGAGGTAGTCAAAAAGGTAGCCGATGCCATTGATGTGCCACTTATTGTCTGGGGCACGGCTAACCATGATAAAGATATCGAAGTTTTCCGAAAGGTGACCGAGGTCTGCCACGGAAAGAACCTGATTATAGGCCCAACTGAGGAAGGAGACCATAAGCAGATTGGCGCCGCAGCTATCGGCTATCAGCACACCGTCATTTCATCAACACCCATAGACATAAACCTGGCCAAGCAGCTCAATATCCTCCTGGGCAATCTAGGGGTTCCTGATGAGCTAATCGTGATAGACCCCACCGTGGGTAGCATTGGCTATGGAATTGAGTATTGTTACTCAGTAATGGAAAGAATGAGAATGGCCGCCTTAACCCAGCAGGATGATAAGCTCCAGTTCCCGATTGTCTGTAATATCGCCAAAGAGGTCTGGAAGACCCGGGAAGTTAAAATCTCAGCAGCAGATGACCCCAAGATGGGCGATGCCAAAAAGAGGGGAATTTTGCTGGAGGCGATGTCAGCGATGTGTTTGCTTCTGGCGGGAGCTGACGTGCTAATCATGAGACATCCCGAGGCAATCAAACTGGTTCGGGAAATGATTACGGAATTGACCGCTTCATAAGATATTAGAGATTTGGGAGGATAGTAAAGTGGCAGAAGAGAAGAAAAGCAAAAGCATTGACCAAGCTACGGTTGAGATGATTGATAAGGCATCTCAGGACGGAGCGAGAATTGTTTTTGAGCGAGCCGAGACAATGAAACCCTGCCCCATCGGGTCTGAGGGCAGTTGCTGCAATCTCTGCGCGATGGGACCGTGCCGGGTGCCACTGCCTAAAGGGAAAGAGGAAACACCCGAAGAAAAGAAGAAGAGGACAGGTGTTTGTGGTGCTACCGCAGAGACCATTGCCGCCCGTAATTTCCTCAGGAAGATAGCCGCTGGCGCCGCGGCACATAGCGACCACGGTCGCCGGATAGCCGAGGCCTTTCTAATAGCAGCCAAAGGGGAATCACCAGAGTTCCAAATCAAAGATGAGCAGAAGCTACTGCAACTAGCCTTAGACCTCGGTATCAATATTGGTGACCGCAGCAATAACGAAATAGCGATTGATATTGGTGAAATGCTGCTCGGGGAGTTTGGTAAGCAGGAGGGTGAACTCATAACCTTAAGAAAGGCACCGCTGAAGCGCCAGGAAATCTGGCGGGAGGTGGGAGTTGCCCCCAGAGGCATAGACCGGGAAGTGGTGGAAGCAATGCACCGTACCAATATGGGGGTTGACCAGGACTACAAAAACTTACTCCTCCAAGGGGCTAGAACCGCTTTAGCCGATGGCTGGGGTGGCAGCATGATTGCCACCGAGCTTCAGGATACCCTGTTTGGCACCCCGTCGCCAGTGCTCAGCCAGATTAATCTCGGGGTGCTCAAAGAGGACGAGGTAAACCTTATCATTCACGGTCACGAGCCACAACTGGCAGAGATGCTTGCCGTGACGACGCAAGACCCGGAGATGATTGAATACGCCAAGTCCAAAGGGGCGAAGGGAATTAATCTCGCCGGTATGTGCTGCACGGCCAACGAGATATTGATGCGTCATGGAGTGCCGATTGCCGGTAACTTCCTGCAACAGGAGACGGCAATAGTTACCGGGGCAGTGGAGGCAATGGTGGTGGATGTCCAGTGCATCATGCAGGGGCTGGTGGATGTCGCCAGCTGCTTCCACACCAAGGTTATCACCACCGACTCAAGAGCCCATATTGAAGGCGCGACTCATATGGAATTTGACGAGCGTAAGGCCACTGAGTCGGCCAAGGCGATAATCAAAGCCGCCATTGATAATTTCGCCAACAGAGGGAAGAACGTCCGCATCCCGAATCAGAAATCTGACCTGATTGCTGGCTTCAGCCATGAAACAATCAACTACTTGTTGGGTGGACTATTCCGAGCCTCCTACCGACCGTTAAATGATAACATCATCAATGGCCGCATCCGGGGCGTCGCCGGGGTTGTTGGCTGTAATAATGCCCGGGTTACCCACGATGATATCCATGTTACCCTGGTCAAGGAATTAATCAAAAACGATGTGCTGGTACTGCAAACCGGCTGTGCTGCCATGGCCTGTGCCAAAGCCGGACTCATGGTTCCGGAAGCGGCCGCCGAATACGCCGGTGAGGGGCTGGCTTCAGTCTGTGAAGCGGTAGGAATTCCACCGGTACTGCACCTCGGCTCCTGTGTTGATAATGCTCGCATCTTGATTGCCGCCACAGCGATGGTCAAGGACGGAGGCCTAGGCGATGACATCAGCGACCTGCCCGCCGCCGGGGCGGCACCGGAGTGGATGAGCGAGAAAGCCATTTCTATCGGCCAGTACTTCGTTAGCTCCGGAGTCTTCACCGTGTTTGGTGTAACCTGGCCAACTCTGGGAAGTAAGGAAGTAACCGACTTCCTGTTCAAAGACATGGAGGAGATGTATGGCGGGATGTGGGCCTTTGAGCCTGACCCGATAAAGATGGCTCAGCTCATGATTGAGCACATTGATAAGAAGCGCAAAGCTCTGGGCATTGATAAAGCCAGAGAGAGAGTTCTCTACGATATGGCGATGAGGCGCGAGCTAGATTCAGTCTAAGCGCTAGACTTAAGAGAGATAAGGGGGGTTAAGAAGTATGTCCAAGATTATTGCCTCAGCAGCGATTAGAGGTGCCCATAAGATTGTTGGCCAAGCGGAAGAAAAGTGGCAGCAGGCGATGGACAAATGGGGAGCCAACGAACCGGTCGGTTTCCCCAACACTGCTTACTACCTTCCGGTGATTTACGGGATTTTAGGGGAAAAGGTAGAGAAGCTGGGTGATATGGAGGCGATACTGAAAAGGTGTAAGTCCCTGCTCCCACCACCGGTAAGGGAAGAGCATCCCCTGCCCTACCTCGCCCCCGCCCTCGATGCCGGCATGGCGACCTTCTTTGCGGAAGAAATCATTGAAGCGATAAGGTATC
>JAUWBK010000089.1 GCA_030605045.1 Dehalococcoidia bacterium | reverse complement strand
CTGATTAATCATCCAGAGGTCTTCCTTTGCCTCACCGGGTGGGTTCAGCGCCTTATAACGCCACTGACTCCAGCGTCCGCTATTGGTTACGCTTCCCTCTTTCTCATAAGAGGCGGCAGCAGGAAGCAGGAAGACTTCAGTCTTGATTGCTGAGGGATTAACTCCTGGCCGTTTCCAGAAGGCAGCTGTCTCAGTCTCCCAGAGGTCCACAGCTACCAGCCAATCGAGCTTTTCAAGGGCTTTTCGCTCCATGTTAAGGTTGGGGCCGCACACTGCCGGGTTCTGCCCCCAGCACATAAGTCCTTTGATGGTGCCGGCATACATGGCCTCAAAGAGGGAAATCCAGGAATAGTCACCGCTGTTCTTGGGCAGATACTGATAGTCGAACTCGTTATCTTTGGTAGCGCTATCACCGTACCAGGCCTTCAGGAGGCTGACCATATACTTAGGAGTATGTTGCCACCAGTTGGCACTCAAAGGGTCTTTTGTCGTGGGAGTAACCCGCTTCAGGTATTTCTCTAAGGTTTCATCCTTGTTGATAGGTGTCTTAAGGTAACCAGGTAGGATATGGAAGAGGAGGCAATGGTCGGTTGAGCCCTGAACATTGGATTCTCCTCGTAGAGCATTGATGCCACCGCCAGTTACCCCTATGTTGGCTAGCAGGAGCTGCAGCATAGCGTAAGAGCGGATCATCTGGGTGCCATTAGTATGCTGGGTGGTACCCATGGCATACATTATGGTTCCCGCTTTACCTGGTTTGCCGGTGGCAGCATAGGTCTTGCAAATCTCTAGGTAGGTCTCCTTGGGCGTCCCTGTAATCTTGCAGACCGTATCTGCATCATAGCGGGCAAAGTGCTTTTTCAAAAGCTGGAAGACACAATAGGGGTCTTTCAGAGTCTTGTCCATCTTGGGGATGCCGTTCTCGTCTGTTTGGTACTGCCATGTCGACTTGTCATAGCTTCGCTTGCCCGCGTCATAGCCGGAGAATAAGCCGTCAAGATCGGCCGCGCCCTTAAAATCAGGATTGATAAGGAAGGAGGCATTGGTATATTCCCTGACATAGGTCATGTTGTAGTTCTCGGGGAGGCGTTCTATGTCGTCAAGAACGTACTTGATCATGCCGCCGATGAAAGCTACATCCGTCCCTGACCTCATTGGGGCATAGATGTCAGCCTTAGATGATGTTCTGGTAAATCTGGGGTCGACACTGATAAGTTTGGCTCCCTTATCCTTTGCTGCTGTAATCCAGCCAAAGGCGGCAGGATGGTTCTCCGCCGGATTGGAACCGATGGCGATCATGCAATCGCTGTTGCCAATGTCGTTCCAGTGGTTGGTCATTGCCCCTCTACCGAACGTTTCCGCCAAACTGGCGACGGTAGAGGAGTGTCATATGCGGGCTTGGTGTTCAACAAAGACCAAGCCCATGGAGCGCAACATCTTTACCAGAAGATAGCACTCCTCGTTGTCCAGAGCCGCACCACCTACCGAGGCAATGCCTTCAGTTCGGTTCACGAGATAGCCATCCTCGTCCCTGGTGATCCAGTTCGTATCACGCGTCGTCTTTATTTTCTTGGCTATTTGTTCGATAGCCCAGTCCCATGGTTTCGTTTCCCAATCTGTACCCCCTGGCCGTCGATAGAGAACCTTGGTCAGACGGTACGGGTTGAGCTTGCCGTCCACGGTGCGGAGTTGAGACAGGCTTGCCCCTTTGGAGCAAGCGGCACCGCGGTTTATCGGATGGTCAGGATCACCCTCGATGTTGGTGATGGAGTCTCCCTCTGCAGCAACGATGAAGCCGCAGCCCGACGCGTCGTACGGACAGATGGTTGTCTTTTCGCCAATTCGCTTCTTCACAAGAAAGGCTTTGGGAGTGGCTGATAAAACTCTTTCAGATCCCAAAGCCTCAAAAATAAAGATTCCGACTGTTGTAACTCCACTGAGTTTCAAAAACTCTCTTCGACTTAGTTCCATGGTCACCATCCTTTCCTGTTACTTTTTAGGAGGCACGAACAGTTCCTTACAATTCATCCCTGCTCACATCGTCCGCCCACAGCCTTCCTTTTGGTTACGTATACACACAAAAAAACTGCGCTACAATCACTCACAGCACAGCATCCGCCATATCGTCTAGTTAATAAAGTATAGAGCATAAGAATCTTCAGGTCAAGACTTTTTCTAATAAAGTATAGGGCATAAAAACCTTCAGGTCAAGACTTTTTCCAATAAAGTATAGGGCATAAGAATCTTCAGGTCAAGACCTTTTCCAATAAAGTATAGGGCATAAAAACCTTCAGGTCAAGACTTTTTCGGCCTCCACACGCGGTCGTGAGTCAGTCGGCATAACAACAGGGGCTCCGATTTGTGCTTGCTCAGTATAAAGCGAAAAAACCAGCTTTTGGTTCCGACCGGTCGCTCTTAAATGGTTTGCTCCTTATATTCCTTTAGAATATTAAGCGCATAGTCTAAGTCGTACCTGGTATGCTCAGCACAAATCTGGAATCTTATTTCCTCATCTCCTTTAGGAACTATGGGATAGTATAATCCAGTTACTAATATGCCATTATCCTTTAGATACTTAACGAGCTCAATAGTTTTTCCAGTGTCCCTGACCATAAGAGGTACAATCGGATGTTTCCCTTCTATCACCTCATATCCCAGATTAACCAAGCCTTTTCTAAAATACACTGTCATCTCATGCAAGTACTTTAACATTCTCTTCCCTGTGTCACTATCGAGAATGTCGATAACTTTCAATGCGGCGCTTGCTTCGGATACCGTAATAGGATTGGAGTAGATATAAAATGGAGCCTTTTCCCTTAAATACTCTATTACTTCTGCATCAGATACTAAATATCCCCCATTTACCCCCATCGCTTTGCCCAAAGTGCCGATTAATATGTCAACCCTATTCTCACCAGTAAGCTCTGTAGTTCCCCTTCCTGTCTCTCCGGTTGCTCCAACTCCATGCGAATCATCCACAATTGTAATTATACCTTCCGTAAATTCCGGACAGTATTTTTCTGCCAAATCCGCAATTTCTGGAAGTGGTGCATGGTCTCCTCTCATGCTGAAAATACCGTCAGTAGCAATTATGACTCTGTGGCAATTTCCGATGCATTCTTTCAGGTTAGACTCTAATTCGTTCATGTTATTGTGACGATATATCTTCCTGTCCTTCGGCCGTGCTAACCTAATAGCATTGATTATAGAATTATGATTAAGTTCATCACTTATGACGATGGTATCCTGGGAAATTAAAGGAGTCAGTACGCCCATAACAGTTGCGTAACCAGAGCTGAATATCATACCCGCCTCTCTGTTGTGAAACTTTGCCAGTCTTTTTTCCAAGTCTACGTGCGGCTTATAAGTCCCGCTGATAAAGCGTGCGGCGCCGGGGCCGGTCCCAAATTCTCTCGCTGCCGTCTCCTCTGCTTCTATCACTTCCTTTTTTAAGTCCATACCAAGGTAGCTGTTTGAATTCATTCTCAGAAATTCTTTATCCCCATAACCTTCCACGAAATATCTTGGTCCCTTGTCTCTCTCTGCCTCCTTCACACCGATTATCGTCGTCTCCTTACCCTTAAGTGCCCCCCTTTCTTCAAGTCCAGCCAGCTCTTTGGACAATACCATTTTTATTTTATCTAGCGACATCTTCACCACCTTAGTTTTTATTTTCAATTTATTTTACTATTACACATCCTCACTTGTCGGGCAAGTCTGGAGCCTTTTAGTCCACGCGCAATCAGTTTTCTAAAACTTGTAATTACCTGATAGTTCTTGGATAATCTTGACAGAAAAAGGTTAAGTAAGTATAGTAGCGGTTGCATGAGTATTCAACAATAGTAACCACACCTAGGTAGTAGCATGCTAAATCCTGGGTGTCAAACAAATTATTTTAGGAGGATAATTAATAATGAAACTGTCCGAAAAAATGGCCCGATTAGGAATAGAGACTGCTTTTCAGGTTCTGGCTAAAGCCCAAGCTCTCGAAGCCAAGGGTATGGATGTAGTTCATTTTGAAATTGGTGAACCTGACTTTGACACCCCCAAAAACATTCGTGATGCGGCAACTGAGGCGCTGAACAAGGGTTACACTCACTACTGTAACTCTCAGGGAATAGTTCCGCTACGTGTTGAGATTGCCAAAGAGTTTGAAAGAACACGTGGTGTTCCGGTAGACCCGGAGCGCGTTATCGTAACGCCAGGGGCTAAACCCATCATGTTCTACTCAATCCTTGCCCTACTTGATAAAGAAGATGAAGCGATATATCCCGACCCACTCTTTCCCATTTATGAATCAATGATAAACTTTACTGGTGCCAAGGCAGTGCCCGTGCCACTTCGTGAGGAACTCGATTTTCGTTTTGATATCGATGAGCTAAGAGCTAAGGTTACACCACGTACCAAGCTTATTATCCTTAACTCTCCTCACAATCCAACCGGCGGTGTCTTGGAGGAAGACGACCTCCGCTCTGTTGCTGAAATTGCCCAGAAACACGATATTATTGTCTTCTCTGACGAAGTATACGAACATATCATCTATGAAGGAAAGCACTGTAGCTTTGCCAGCCTGCCCGGTATGCTGGATAGAACCATCCTGCTCAACGGCTTTTCCAAGACCTACGCCATGACCGGTTGGCGTCTGGGCTACGCGATTATGCCACCAGAACTGGTTGAACCTGTCGTACGTTTGATTTCGAACAGTGTATCCTGTACGGCACCTTTCATCCAATACGCCGGTATCGAGGCGTTAACTGGTCCTCAAGACAGTGTGCCCAAGATGGTAAGTGAATTCAAAAAGAGACGGGACCTGATAGTAGACGGATTGAATCAAATCCCGGGTATAAGCTGCTTCCGACCCAAAGGTGCCTTCTATGTGTTTCCTAATGTTAAGCAATTGGGGGTGGATTGCAATCAATTCGCTGATTATCTCTTGAATGAAGCCGGAGTGGCCACTCTTTCCGGCACCCATTTTGGCAAGTATGGGGGAGGTTATCTTAGACTATCCTATGCCACCTCACTGGAAAACATTAAGAAGGGTTTGGAAAGGATAAATTCGGCAGTAGCGAAAATTGCGGCTTAGTTCGCTACTTTTAAACCTGCTTACTAGTCTTTTCGGCTTCAACAGTTTCCCTATTGAAAGGAGGTAAATATTGATGACAGAACAAAAGATGCCTTATCCATCTTTAAACACACCGGCTGTGCTCGTCGATTTGAATACGCTGGAGGCAAATATAAAGGAAATGTCCAAACTAGCGGCCG
>JAUWBK010000082.1 GCA_030605045.1 Dehalococcoidia bacterium | reverse complement strand
AGCGGGGTGTACAAAGAAAAAATAAAGGAACTCTGGGGAAGGTACCCTTTGGATGTCTATACCGGTACCTAAGGCGGTATCATGGCCACTCAGACCTGGGACTATGAGGGAATGACCTTCGTCCCCAATCTTAACTTCTTTGAGTTTATCCCGGAAAAGGAACATTTTAAGTGGCAATTGGACCACAGCTATAAGCCCGAGACGGTTTTGCTTGATGAAGTAAAAGCCGGGGAGAATTACGAGATAGTTCTCACCAACTTTCACGGCGGGGCATTGGTCAGATACCGGCCAGGCGATATGGTCAGGATAACTTCGCTACGAAATGAGAAACTGGGCATTGAGATTCCACAAATGGTTTTTGAGCGGCGCGCTGATGACCTTCTCGATTTCGTTTTCGTCCGGCTGACGGAAAAGACAATCTGGCAGGCAATCGAGAATACCAGCATTGCTTATGAAGACTGGACCGCGTACAAAAAAGAAGGCGAACCGGTGCTGAGTCTTTCTATTGAACTTAAAGATGGCTACGAGGGCAGCAAGGCTGATGTCGCCGCCGCTGTCCGGGAACAGATTCTCAAATCAGATAATGATAATAGAGATACCGAGTTACTGATTCGTGATGAGTTTGCCAAGATGATTGACTTCAAAGTGGAATTAAACCTGCTGCCGCAGGGCGCTTTTGCTCATTACACCGCGCAAAGGCGAGCTGAGGGTGCTGATTTAGCTCATCTAAAGCCACCTCACATTAACCCCTCAGACAAGGTACTTTCACTGCTGCGAGCCAAGCCAGAAGAAGTTAAAGTCGGGGCTGAAGCTGAGGCGGTGACGGTTCAATAGTACTTTAGTCTCCCTCACTTTAGTTAACTTACTTTAGTTTTGCTTGACAGCTTTCCTATTTGGGGTAATAATTACCTCAGACATGAATATTTATGCTTTATTTCCTTTAGTTGCCATAATTGCTTATATCCCGCTGCTTATCACTACCATTAGCAGCCGTCCCTGGCAGACACGGCATAGGCTCTTCCTCCTATTTCTAATCGCCGCCATGAGCTGGAGTCTCACTGATGTCTTCTTACGCAGCAACCTCTTCCCTCAATATAACGACGCTTTATTTGAACTCATTCTCATTACTTATACCTGGATGGGAGTACAATTCTACTGCTTTGCTTCTTCTTTCTTTGCCCCGGGGCAGGGGCGGTGGTTACCCCTTGCCTACGCTTCGCTGTTAATAGTTAGCGTGCTAGTATTACTGGGGTATGTCGCCGAAGGAGTTACTACCGAAGGTAACAAGCTTTATCTTGATTACGGAAGAGGAACCATTTTTCTCGCTCCTCCTCTCCTGCTCCTGGCGGGCAGAATGAGCTACGTTTTCGGGAAAAGACTGAGGATTTTAGATAATCCGGTGCTCCGTAATCAAATCTTCTCTCTATTGCTTGGCCTATTCGTTCTGCTTGTCTCTATTTTAGCCGCTTTCCTCCCCTGGGGAAGGGAGTTTGCCTTTACTCATCTTGGCAGCATTATTGTTGCCTTCATCCTCGGTTATGCCGTTATCAGACATCAGTTAGTTGACATTAGAATCGTTTTGCGACGGAGCTTGGCGTGGGTGAGCCTGGGGATTATCGGCGCTATTAGCTACGGGCTTTTACTTGTCATCTTTAATACCGTGCTCGGCTTTGAACTTGACCTCACCGCTACGGCCATAGCCACTTCAGTTGCTGTCTTAGTCGCCATCTTTATTTATAAACTGCGCAGCTATCTCTTTGTCACCGTGGGCAAAGCTTTTCAAGGGCCACGTTACGATTACCGTCAGAAGTTATCTGATTTTGCCAGCAAAATACACAATCTTTTCAGTCTTAAAGAACAGGGCGGGGAGCTGCTGACACTGGTCACTAAAGCCATCGGCTGTAAGCGGGCATACCTGTTGTTCCTTGAAGCTGGTAGTCAAGATTTTACCACCCAGTTTGTTGAACCTAATGGAAAAGACAATCCCCTGTCCAATCTGAGATTGAGCGGGCAAAATCCTATTGTGGAGTACTTGGGACGGGAACGAAAACTATTAACTAGAGAGAGTTTGGCGATTCTGCCCGAATTTCGCGGCCTATGGGAGCAGGAAAAGGAAGAGATTAAGTCAAATGAGATAGAGTTATTTGTACCTTTGATCAGCCGCGATAGATTAATCGGTATTCTGGCACTGGATAAGAAGCAATCCGGCAGGTACTCACTTGAAGACCTTAATCTGCTCGCGGCTGTTACCACCCGAGTAGCGGTAAGTATGGAGAAAGAATACCTTAGGGAGCGGCTCAGGGAGCGTGAAGAAGAGCTATCAGTCATCAACCGTTCCAGCGCCATTATAACCTCCAGTTTGGATATTCAAAGAATCTACGGTAGCTTTATCGAGGAGCTGAAGAAGGTGGTTGATGTCAGCTGGGCAGCTATTGTGCTCATTGAGGAGAATTACCTTCGTTTCCTGGCGTTATTCTCCGAGATAGGTTCAAACTGGAAGGTTGGAGAGCGAATCCTGCTCCGAGGCACGGCTACGGAGTGGATAACTACCCATAAAGAGGCGGTAGTGGAGTCTGACCTAGCGCGGGGGAGCCGGTTTGTTACCGCGAAATACCATCTTAAGCAAGGGGTACGCTCGATTGCTTACCTGCCATTATTCGCTAAAGGTGAAGCTATCGGTAGTTTTGTTGTGGCTAGTCGTAATCCGAATGCTTATAGTCGGAGGCACCTGATGCTCCTGGAACAGCTAGCTTCCCAGATTGCCATGTCGATTGAGAATTCCCGGCTTTATGCGGAAGCTGAGGAGAAGGCTCGCGTTGATGAACTTACTGGTTTACTTAATCGCCGCTCTCTGGATGAAGTGATTACCAATGAGATTGGTCGGCACTCCCGTTATGGTGGTGTTTTCTCCTTAATCATCTTTGACCTTGATTCTTTCAAAGCGTTTAACGACCACTATGGGCATTTAGCCGGTGACAAACTCCTCGGGAAAATCGGCGGTATTATGAGAAATACGATAAGGAGTGCTGACCAGGCTTTTCGCTATGGTGGTGATGAATTCGCTGTTCTTCTACCCAATACCGCCATTGATGCGACCAACCAAGTGGCGGAGCGAATCCGCAAACAAGTCGCTGCCAAGATGAAAACCGGCTATATCCCAATTACCGCCAGTCTTGGGCTGGCGAGTTGGCCGGCTGATGGCATCGGCCCGAATGAAGTCATTGCCGCAGCGGATGCGGCACTTTACCATGCCAAGCGAGAGGGTGGCAACCGAAGTTACTGTGCCTCAGGAACTTTGCTGCCTTTAGATGAGGTCACAGTTAGTCCTGTGGATACCGAGGACAGCGAGGCCTTAAGTGCTATTTACGCTCTGGCGGCAACCGTAGACGCCAAGGACCACTACACCCACAGTCACTGGAAAAAGGTAAAAAATTATGCCGTAGTCATAGCGGAAGCTCTTAAGCTGGAGCCACCGGAAATAAGCAGGCTGGAGACCTGTGCTTTACTGCACGATATTGGCAAGATTAGCATCAGTGAAAAGATACTTAATAAACCGGGCGAGTTGACTGCCGAGGAGTGGGATGCAATTAAAGCTCACCCTCAGGTGGGGGTAAATATTGTTAGTCATGCTCGTCAACTAGCCCCCTGCCTGGCTGGTATTCTACACCACCATGAGAGGTATGATGGGCGCGGCTATCCCAAAGGACTGAAGGGTGAAGAGATACCTTTGGAGGCTCGCATTCTGGCCGTGGCTGACGCCTTTACTGCGATGACTTCGGAACGAACTTACTCTGATGCCTTATCCTTTGAGGGAGCACTGGAGGAAATGAGACGGGGTGCGGGTAAACAGTTTGACCCTCATCTAGTCGAGGTTTTTTGCTCAGCTATCGAAACTGCCCCAATCATGCCCACGGAAGAAAGTATAAGGAGGTGATATTGCCTGAGGCTGGCCTCATTGAGACCAGATTGAAATAAGGCACATAAAGATGAACAGTACGCAAGTCATTATAGTTAGTCAGCAGTTCCTGTTTCGGGAAGGAATCGAGCACGCCCTCTCTGGAATGAAAGATATCAAAGTTTCCGCCACGGCTGAGGTTAATGACGAAGTGCTCTCAATTATCGATACTTCGCCGCCTGATGTTGCCCTGGTGGATATTGATGCGCCCTCTGAGGGTGGGTTGAAATTAGCGCGTAAGATAAAACAACGCTTGCCGACTATTGGTGTGGTTATCCTCACTTCGAGTCCGGACGATGCCCAACTCTTTCAGGCACTTAAAGCCCAGGCGGTAGCTTATTTGAGCAAGGAGATTACTGCCGAGGAGTTGGTTAATACCATCAGACGTGTCGCTCGTGGTGAGCACCCGATAAATGAAACCCTGACGAACCGGCCGAAATTAGCCGAACACGTGTTACAACAGTTTCAGGAACTCTCCTGGCGAAGCGAAACTGAAGGCTTCATTGCTCCGCTTACCCCCAGAGAGATGGAAATCCTTAATTATATCGCTCAGGGTTATCTTAACAAGCAGATTGCCGCCGAACTTGACATTAGTGAACAAACCATAAAAAATCATGTCACTTCAATCTTGCGCAAATTGAATGCTAACGCCCGCACGGAAGCGGTAGTTGTCGCCATAAAGCAGGGCTTAATCTCGCTCAGTTAGAGGCTCACCCACCTCCTTGTTATATTTATGGGGTGAGGTTAATCGACAGCTTCTTGCTCTCCTTGACATTCGTTATTTAGCAAATTACTATCTAGTTAAGAAGGAAGATAAAAGAGACCAAAATGCAGACCAGGTATGAAAGAGAGGCCTATCAATTTCTAGCCGTCTACCGCTTTCTGGCTTATGCCCTGGCGGTATTGTTTACGCAGGTTCCACTGTCACCACTAACTATACCTATAATGCCTACCATTCAACTCTATATAATCCTGATGAGTACACTTGCTGTCTATACCATCTTGAGAGTCTTCTCCCCCCTCCGCTGGCGGGAGAGGGGTCTGCTGACCTATCTAATACTGGTCGGTGATTTTCTGCTCTGCATCTTACTGGTTCTCTTCACCAACGGGCTGAACAGCCCCTTCTTGCTCTATTCCCTTGCTCCAATTATGACCGCAGCCCTGCTCTTTGAGGAGAAAGTATCCCTTTCTTTGGCAGCTATTGCCTCTTTCTCCCTGTCCATTGCTCACCTAGCCCTGAGTCAGTTCACCGAGAGGTTTGCCTCAATTATGCAGGGATACAATCTCACCCTGCTGATAATCTACACCCTTTTCTGTTTTGTCGTTGCCATGGTGCCTTACCGCATTAACCTGAACATTCGCCGCCGCATCGAAAGAGAGGCGATTATTGAAGAGCGCCGCCGAATTGCCCGGGAGATACACGATGGCGTGGCACAGTCACTGAGTTACCTTAACCTGAAAACAAGGGCGGCAAGTGATTCAGTTTCTTCTCAAAACACGGTGCAAGCGCTCACCGAACTCAATGAAATTCGGGAGGTAGTGCAAGATACTTATGAGGATATCAGGGAATCCATTGACCAATTAAGTACCGAGATAAGAAACGTCCCTATAATGACCGCTCTAGGAAACTACGTCCGGGAATTTGGCAACAATAGTGCTATTCGGGTTCAATTTAATGTCGCCAAACCATTCACCAAACTTTCCCCGGTTGCCGAGTTGCAATTGCTCCGCATCGTCCAAGAGGCACTGACCAACGTCAGACGACACGCCATGGCC